>JBDHQC010000056.1:0-10709 GCA_039806815.1 Parachlamydiales bacterium | reverse complement strand
TTGCCTTCTTTGTGAATTTTGAAATGGTATCGCATATTTATGACTCCTGTAATTGTTTGAGCAACGCCTTTTCAAGACCTTTTTTCAATTCTGAATGAGCTGGAATAATAACGGTATTTGATCCTTCTCTTAATTGCATATGAGAGCCTTTCCCTGGTCCTTTTTTGACCTCTTCAAATCCCAATTTTCTTAAAGAGCTTTGCCTTTTCTTTTCTGCTTAGAGGCATTCTATTCTCTTTTTTAGCTAAATTGCACCAAATATAATTGGTATTAGAAACACTTATTTTTCATAGGTAAATCTTCAAATAACCGCAAAAACAAATAATGCGCTATCGCCCATGGAGCGTTTTTCTTTGCAGATGATGCGTTTAAAGGGAAGATTTGTAAGAGGTGCTGTTGAAGAATCTTCAACAAAAAGAACACTTTTTTCGTCGAGAAGAGTGCTTATGTCTAAAAACGAAAGGATTTTAAACAGTAAAGAATGTTCAAGATGTGGAACTTTTCCTTTTACGTAAGGTGCATCGATAAAACAGATGTCAAAAGACTCTTTTTCATTTTCTAAAAGATGAAGTGCTTTTAGAGCATCCAGGCCAAAAAGCCTCGTCTGAGATTGAAGTTCAAAGCGTTTGATGTTTTCCTTAATTGCTTGAATTGCTTTAGGGTCTTTTTCAATAAGCGTTGCATGTTTTGCATTGCGACTTAAGGCCTCAAAGCTCATTGCTCCAGAGCCTGCGCATATGTCTAAAAATTTTGCATTTTCAATGCTGTGCTGGCACATGTTAAAAAAAGCACCGCGTAGTTTTGAAGAAGTTGGACGGGTATGAGTTGTTTTTGGAACGAGAATTTCTCTATTGCGCAACGTACCTGCGATAATTCTCATAGTGCAAAGTCATCTGATGGTTGTTCTGCAAATCGGTAGGCGCCATAATGCTCAATGAGTTCTTCTGCTTTTTTAAAGTTTGAACCTTTTAGTCTTTCAAAAATTTTCAACCCTTTTGCATTTTCTCCTTGTTGAAAATATAAAATTCCAAGCCTATAGAGGGTATCTTTATCATAGGGATTCAGCTGCAACATTTTTTCGTATTCCAAAATTTCTTGCTCCGGCATTTGTAAGTCATGGTAACTGAAAGCAAGTTGTGCTAATACCCAAGGGTCATCCGGGGCATATGCTTTGAGAATTTTGAACTCTTCTATTGCACGCTTTGAGGCAAGGCAAAATTTATGACGCAATTCGTCGAGCATCTTTTTCGATAAAGAGAACTGCATGTATAGGTCTTGATTTTGGGCGCTTGATTTTGTCATGCTATAGTGGGTTGCAAGCATGACATAAGAATTTGCTAAAGCTGCATGAAATTCGAGATTAGTAGGCTCTGACTTGACAAGATGGATGTGTTCGTCGATTGACAATAAAAGAAACACTTCTTTCATATAGTAAACATCTTTCCAAAAAAGCCAAAATATAACAGTCGAAACAAATGGGCGATATTTTTTTGCAAATAGTGGAAGCGAAAAAAACTTAAGCTCTTTGTCCGTTAAGCTTTGTGCCATTCTCCATGTTGCATGGGCAAGAGCAAGATGAAATTCTGCAACACCTTTTCGAAAGTGAATAATTTCTTTACAGGTAGACACAAATTCTTCCGCGAGCGTTTTAAGGTCTCGTGCTTTTCTTTGTTGTAGATAGATGCGCAAAAGAAAATATATAACACTTGCAAAGAAGAAAATTGAAACTGCGATGCCCATCAGGAACGAGTCGTAGAGATATGAAAAAGAAGAAATAAAAAAAAGAATTGAAAATAAGGCAAAGCAAAAGAAGGTCGCATTGCAAATCACTTGCCGTCTGACAATAGACTGAAAGCATGCAAAAGTCGCCACGATCAATGAAGAGGTCTTGTCGTGGAAATCTTGCTTACAAAACGAAGAAAAATGAAGAGAATCAGATGCTGTAGTCATGGAATTTTCGATATCATGAAAGTCTATTTTTTGTTATCATTTTTCCCAGAATTTTTATGATCAAGGGGATGTACATGACGAGTGTACAGAGTCAAAGTAATAGTTTTCGACCGCAAATCATAATGAGCGCATCTGACATAAATTTCAATGTTAGAAAAAGAGAAGATGCACGATCTCGATTATTTCATCCATGGTCTCAAGTTTCTCCGAACGTTCTTCCTTCCTCTTTAGTTTTTCAGATAGGTTCTTTATTTCATAACCATGCAAAATATTGCGTTTCCAAATTTTTTGAAGAAGATGCAATGTCTTTGGAACAGTATGCAGATATAGTCAAACAATATAGGAGTTTGAAAATAGCTCCTCCTGAAAAAAGTGATGTCAGATTTGCAGAATACCTTATTAATGATCTATTTCTAGATATCTTGCCCGAGCCGCTGTTTAAGGTAAAAAATGTTGAAAAGTTGCTTGAAAACGAAGGGATTTTCAAAACAAGTGATAGTGTCTATAAACTTGTTTTACTTTTCCACGGAAGCCAAAAAGATCCAAAGCCTTGTGGAGGCATGATAATGAGCTATCCGAAGAAGAAAACTTTTTCAGATATTGATTATCTTTACATTGATACGTTGGCTATTCGCAGAGATTTTCAGAATAAAGCATTTTCGAGACTTCTTCTCTCTTACGCTCAAAAGTTTGCCAAAACGCTTCATCTTCAAGAATTGCAATTGTTTACAAATAACGAAGGTACCAAAGCGTATATACCGTATGGATTTGCTCCATGTGGATATTCTTGTAAACTGTGGGATTCTTATTCTCTTTCAGAGCGCTTTTATGAGGTAAAAGGCATTCGAAATAGGCGTCTTTACTTTTGTCTAAATGATAATTCTGCAATCAAAATGAGTAAAGAAAAGCTCCTCTTTGCTCTGAGTGGAAAGTAAACAACCCCTTGCGATTTAAAAAAATCCTACCTTATTGTCGATCGTGTAGTTAATTTTAAGCGGAGACTTACACATGCGACTTACACAAATAACCGGAAGAATTCTTCATTCACAAGAACCAAGTCCCATTCATAACATTGCAGTCGAACTGTATAGAAAAGGATGTTTTCATCTGAAGCGGAATGTCTTATGTACGATTAGAACATATTCTAATGGGAAATTTCGCGTTTTTTACGATGTTGACAATAAGGTTAAAGATTTATTTATTAGAGTGTACGATCCAAGAGATGCAAAAAAGGAAACTCTTTTTGAAAAATCATTCACCGTTGACACTTCGGCCCTTAAAAATAGATTGGGAGATATGCGCGTTCCTTTTTTTGAATATCTTCCGGGATGGGCAAGACTTAACTGGGATAAGTCTAACTCAGCAGGAGAAAAGGACAATATTGCATTTTTGAAAGAACTTGCTTTTGATAGTGTCTTGCCGAAAGGAACAGAACTTATATTGCATGCAGCTCAGAAAGAACCTCCTCTTGAAAAGGTGATCGAAGCGTTTGATGAAACTCCGATGGCAAAAAAAGAAAGAAAGAATCCAGGGATAATCGATGACCCAGAATTTACCGTAAAACGCCTATTTGAAGGCTTTGCAGAGCCATATTGGATTAAAGGTCCTTCTGAAGACATCGTCCTTTCGCGCTATAATTTCAATCACCTCGAAATGGATGGAGAAAATTATCTACCGAACATAGAACTTGCATTGCGGCTTGTGGATGAAAAGACGTTGCCAAAAATCGAATATATAAAAGTTCAGTGGAGAAAGCACAAAGAGTTTGGAGAAATTCTTCCGCCGGTTCAATCTTTGGATAATCTTGAAGATGAAAAGACATATTATCCAAGCGATGAGGGTTTTTCAAATGCTTTACTTGCTTATCGCATTGCATGGAATGTTTCTGGGCAAAACAGGCGCCATCTTACCCTTAGACACGTTTATTGCGAAGGCATTCTTCTTGCGGCAAAACGATGCTTTATTGATAACCCCGTTGGAAAGTTGTTTTTCATCTTTGGGGAAGGTCTTTTGAGAATTAACCACATGGGCGAATCTGCCATTTTCGGAAGTCACGGTCTTATTACGGAGACAAGTGCACTGACTGCAAATTCTGTAGAAGTAGATATGAAACAATGGCAAGGGGCGTACGATCATACCGGAAGAAAGCCAAGAAAGCCTCTTTTTGCTGGCGATAAAGCTGCACATATTCACAATGCCTGGTGGGATGTTATAAGTGAATTCGTCAATGATTACTTTGAAAAGAACAAGGAGGAAATGAAATCGAAAACGGGCTGGAGAGAAGTTCTTGCATTTTCAAAAGATCTCGTCGAACACAGCCAGCCATTTCATCTTCCCGATGAGCTCGATCCAGAACAATGGGTAGATCCTTCTGAATTTGGCGACCTTACAGCTCCAAGAGAAGTAATCGATGGTGTTGAAAAGGCAATACGTCACATTGCTACATCAACCGATCCGAACTCTGAAGACATTGAGAAGTTAAAAAGTGTCGTCGTGCAGTTTATTTGCGATGTCACGATTGGCCATACACTGGAACACGATGTAGGAACAGTTGAAGGAAGTTATCCCTACTATGCATCTCAAGGTGGCGGTGGAGTTGTCCTTGGAGAAAAAGAGAAGTTACTTCCATCTTCTCACAATGCGGCAATGACTATTTCAAATCTTTTAATCTTTAAGGCATATAAATTCGGATATCTGACACAACAAGAGGATATACCAAAAGAATTGATTGACCTCATCGAAAACTATCGAGAAAAATTAACTGGTGCTGGGTGGAATCCAGATAAGGTTCGCTCGGGAATAAAAATATAATTTTCTCAGGCAAGACTCGAAGGCTTGCTTTAGAGTCTTGTCAGGTATTGGCAGCTTCTTTTTCAGTAAGCACACCTTGTGTCATGAGTTCTTGCTGATAGAACATGAAAAGACCAAAGAGGACTATTGAGAAGGAAAGGTAAAAGCTCAAAGTTGGAATTTCACCATGGAAAAACCAGCCAAAAAGAGCAGAAAAAAGAGCCGTTGTAAGACCTGCAAAAGACATGAATGTGGCACTAAACCTCTTCAACAAATATCCATAGAGATTGTAGCAAATCGAGTTCGATACGATAATTAAAAAGAGTGTGCATTCAAAAAATGGCAAAAACTCTGTCAATGGCAGTGGGTTCCAATTTTCTGTAAGAAGAGAATGAGATAAAGCACAAGTCCCTCCAATTAACATCGACAATCCATTAGCAAGAATTGGGGGCATTCCGTGTTGCGAGACGAGCTGCTTTAAAAGAATCCAGCCGTAAACAGAAGAAATGACAGCTGTTATTACAGCTAATTCTGCCCAAGAAAATATCCACAGCTGTCCGGCTTGTTCTTCTTGCGTAGTTTGGCTCAAAAGTACAGGGATAAAGCCGGAAAATCCAATGATTAATCCCAGCCACTTTTTTGGAGTCATTTTTTCTGTAAATACGAGATAGGATAATACTACAGAGATAAAAGGAGATAAGCTATATATAAAACACGTTTTAAAGGATGTTAAATACTGTAGTCCCCAGAACTCAAACACATTTGTAAGATATATGTTGAAAAGAGCAAGTCGAAGAATTTTTCCAACGGAATCGCGAGTAATTTTAAGGCTCTTTGGATCTTTAAAATACTGATAGGCAAGCATTAAGATGCCGGCAAGGGCCATGCGTATTCCTACTAAAAAAAAAGGTTGGGCATAGACAAGTGCTTGCTTTGAGACAGTAAAGACGCTTGCAAATAGTGCGTAAAGAATAAAAACTAAATACATAAGGCCTTATGAGATATAAAGGCTTAAATTATAGCATATGCGATCATATTTTCAAAGATGAAGATATCGTTTTATTAACGATGGTGGACGCTTCATAAGCTGGCAAATTTTCATCAGAGTAAATCGCTTCTTATATTGTTGAAGGTATATCAATTCTAAAGAAGTAAGAGGACTTAAATTTTTCGTCGGTTCTGAGTCTGCCCATATTGTGTAACAATATTCGATAGAATAGCTCGCCTGGTATATTAGCGACATTTCGATTGCAATTCCTTCCCATTGGTAGTTGTATTTCGAGACAAGGTCAAAAAGTATTTTTTTGAACTCTTTTTGGGTTGGAGCTATTTGGGTTGGAGCAATTGGTGGGGTTATCTTCTCAATCTTTTTAATTTGTGGAGTATGTCGATCTTTCACGAGGTAACATTGATTATAAACATACCTCAAATAACGAGGAGAGCGCTTAAACTCTGTCATGAGCTCAGTCCAGCAGGCTCCCTGGTTTTTTACTTGATCTGCGAGCTTTCGTAATTCCTCTTCCGAGAGTGGATCATATGCTTTTCTTATGTCTATGCCAATTTTTGTAAAATACTCTTCTATTTGCTTGCCCGTACAATCAAAATTATGTTTTTCTTTGAGAATACGCGCACACTTTTCAAGATCTTGTGTTTTATTGAAATATCCTAAAGCAACTTCTTCGATCTTTGAGCCCCATAGCCCTGAATGAATGCGATCTTTACGCATCTGAGTTTTTGGGATGCTCTCTACGGGGATTTTAACTTTTTCAGGACGTATTTTTCTGCCTTGCAAGGAACGTTTGTATTGATACTTCAAACTAACTGGAGCGCGCTTAAATTCTAGCATAAGCTGTCTCCAGGAACGGACTCGGTTTTTTACATTTTGGGCAAGTTTTCTTATTTCTACTTCAGAAAGTGCATCATATGCTTTATTCATGTCCATTCCAAGATTTGCAAAATAGTCCTGGATTTGTTGCCCGGTACAGTGAAAATCGTGCTTTTCTTTTAGTAATGTTGCACATCTTTCATAACTTTTTGTCTTGTTGAATATTCCTAATGCGATTTTTTCAATTTTAAAAGTCCATTCATTTTTTTCCTCTACAGATGATGCCTCTTTTTCTTCTGGGTTTTTGGCTAACGTGCATATTTCTTCTAGGCTTGCAGTGGTTTGAATTTCCTCACAAAAGAAAGGCGCAAGGGGATATTCTTCTCCTTGAGGCACAAAGCTCATATTTTCTTGCGGGAAAAGTAATGAGTCCAAATAAAGATCTCTAACAAAATATTCAGAGTTTGGGAATACGCTCATAGGAATTCCTATTCTTGTTTGGAGTTTACTCATTATCACAAAGCATCGCGTTTATTTATACTGATTTTCGTCTTTTGGCGTGCTGTATAAGAGGTTTGCCGTCGCACCATCTTTGGCCCAAAATCCAAAAACAATTTGCGAAAATTTTGTTGCAGATATTCAGATCAAGGAGGTAGCTTAGCTTCGAATTTTTCTAAGATTTACAAGATAAGTTGATTCTTAAAAGAAACTCAATATGATCTTTACAAATAACGCGTACACAATGGGCAAGAATAGCAAATTTTTGAGTATATATCTAGCCCCTTACGCGATGAGGTATCACTATGCAAAAGCCTAAGATCTTATTAATCGAAGATGAAGAAGACATACGCGCACTGATAAAATTACAGGCCGAATTTTTTGGTTATAGAATTACTGCTCATGCAGATGGCCTTAACGGTTATGAAGCATGTCTTAAAGAACTTCCGGATATTATTGTCTTAGATATAATGCTTCCCGGTCAAAATGGCTTGGACGTTTGTAGAAAAGTAAAGAATAATCCAAGTGCAAAACATATTCCCATCATCATGATATCTGCAAAAAGCGAAGAGACAGATATCGTTTTGGGTCTTGAGCTTGGAGCTGATGATTATGTAACTAAGCCATTTTCTCCTCGCGTGCTGTTTTCAAGAGTAAAGGCAGTCATGCGACGCAATATGGAAAAAGAAAAACCATGCCCTGTCATTAGTTTTGGAGAATATGTCATCGAAGTTGAAAAGTATCTCGTCAAAAGAAAAGATAAGCCAATATCACTTACGCTTTCAGAATTTGGAATATTGAGACGCCTTTTAATGAATCAAGGAAAAGTGCTTACGAGAAATCAACTCCTCGACGATCTGCAAAGCGATGATGCCTTCGTCGTCGATAGAAACATCGATGTGCACATTGCAGCTCTTCGCAAAAAACTAGGGCCCGGTTTTGACTTTATTGAAACTGTACGAGGCGTCGGATACCGCTTTCGTGAAGATGATTAGTCTTTGATTGATCGTTTTTTTAATTCCGAAATGGTGTTTGGATCGAGCGTTTGTTGATATGCTTTTTCTTGAGAAATTTGTGCTTTTCCCACGATGTTGCCTGCGCGTCGAACGTATTTTTTTAAAGTTACGATAACTTCGTATTTTGCAGTAGGATCAGATCGTGCCTTACTAAAATAGAGCGCAAGCTGCATTGCCTCAGATAGGGTTTTTTGATCAATGCTTTCGTTTTTCTTACATCGAATAATCACGTGAGATCCTCCGATGTTTTTGGCATGGAGCCAATAATCATTTCCACGAGCTATCTGAAAGGAAAGCACATCGTTATCTTTTTGAGACTTTCCCACCAATATGTGCTTGTTTGAAGATGAAATAAACGTATGGTATGGAACGCGTTCGTTTTCAAGGCGTTTTGTTTTTTCGACTTGCCCAAAAGGTAATAGATCAAAGGCGCGAAGATCTTGGCATGTTGCAAGTTTTTCTTGTAGCAAAGTCAATGTGTGAATTTTATCGTCGAGTTTCAGAATCGCTTTTTTTAATGGCTCTTTTGCAAGTTTCATTTTTTTTGCTTTTCTAAAATAAGAGTCGATTTGTTCTTTGGGAGAAAGTTGTGGGTCGAGATCTATTACAATATCATTATTATCGTAATAATTAAAAACTTCTATTTGAGACAGTCCTTTTTTTAAAAGACAAAAATTTACTTTTAATAACTCGCCTCGAAGTCGAATATCTTCTATTTGATTTGTATCTTTAAGTTGTTGAATGAGATTATTTTTTTGTTTTTCGAGTTTCATCATTTGCTTTTGTAAATTTTCTGTAGCTTTCTTTTTAAGAAAAGAAAACTTTTGAAATTCGTGCCATATTTTAATATTTTCAAAGTCGAACGGCTCTTCTTTCAATGGGGATTTCCATTTTGGTTTTTCAATTTCAGAAAAATAATATCGCGGATTTTTGAAAAGTTCGAACACAAGGCAATAGGAAATATTGCAAAATCTTACAACTACTGTATGAGATGACTCTTGTACGTAGATATCTTTGATTACAGCTTGTACTATAGGTTTTAATTCCTGTGGACAAAACCCGGTTTCTTTACAAGTTCGTTCTTCAAAAAGACAAGGAAATCGTGCATCTAAAATGAAACGCAAAATCTTATGTTTTCCTTTGTTTACGCAGAAAATGACGAGATCTTTTTGAGAAGAGTCATAAAAAATGCGATCGATCGTGCTATTGTGGAATGTTTTTGTAAGATCAAAACAAGAGTTTTGCAAAATAGACAAAGGAACAACCGGCATCGTTATTAGACTCCTTTCGAAACTCCATTTGTCTTTCAAAATTGGTCTTTTTTTGTGTTTTTATTGCTAAATTCCTCGACCATATGTACGCATATGTTCTCAAAATTTGGCAATAAAAACACTTAAAAAATCCCTAATTTTTTCATGTAAAACGAGTTTCGAAAGAAGTTTATTGCAAAAGTGTAAGTTGAATGGGGTTAATTTTAAAATTGCGCAGTGTTTCAAGTTCTTTTCCAAAATAAGCCCAGCAAAGTCCTGGTGCAATGTCTTCTGCTCCTCGACGAAGCCGCTTTACACTGACGATGACGAGATTTCCTTGCACTTTTACATCGATTTCCATCGAAAGTAAAATTCGCATTGGCCAGATTTCACTATCGTACTTTGATAAAATGAGCGATCCCGGAATTTTTCCTTGTCGAAAAAAAATGGCAAGACTTTCGTCCCTTTCAAAAACATGACAAAACTTTTCCATAGCAAGCGCCATCCAAAGTTCAAATGAAGTATCCTTTGGAGTAGATAAGATTTTTTCAAGATCGGTATATCGAAGTTCAGTTGAGATAATGTCTGTGAATTGTCGTGCTTTTATATCCCAGTACGATCTTGTTTTTTCAAAGCGATGTTTTGTATGAAAATAACTTTCTCGCGATGCCATGACATCTTGAGGAAGTTTGAAAAGCTCGGATGAAAGATACCATTGCATGAAAACGATCGTCGAAATCAAGACAAAGGCAAGAAATGTCTTCCACTGAAATAGCGGCAATTTGAGAAATGAAAATCTCGATGGTTTTATTTCCGGTTCATCCTGACAATGCTCTGACTGACACAATGTTCCATCTTCATTCAAGTGAAGCTCATCGCGCAAAAAGAAGCTATTAAGATCGAGTTCATGTGCCATTTTTTTTTTACGAATACTCTTCATTACCCCGAATCGGGTGTTTTAACAAAGCAATATATGACTATATCCAAAAATGTTAAGCGCTCAAAACATTAAGAAAAAGGAGATTGTGCTTTCCATTGAAAACCTACAAAGTCAAATATACGCTTTGGAGTTGTCGAGCATTAAAAAAATCTTTAAGATGCATCTTTTTCGAATGCACGACATCTTACAAATTTTCAGAAAATTTACAATAAGAAAATAAAGAAATTATAAAAGTATTTTTTTCAGAAGAGAAACTTTGTCGAGTTTTTCCCAAGTGAAGTCGGGATCTTTTCTTCCAAAATGGCCTCCATAAGAGGTTTGAAAGTAGATTGGACGCAGTAAATCAAGACTCGATATTATGCCGTGACAAGAAAGATCGAAGACTTCTTTTGCATGTAAAACTAATTGAGCTTCATCGACTTTATTTGTATTAAAGGTGT
>JBDHQC010000055.1:0-10753 GCA_039806815.1 Parachlamydiales bacterium | reverse complement strand
ATAGATTTCGTTCTCATTTTGATTTTACACTTACAAATGGACTCCTTCAATACTTTGCACAGTATGAAAATTTAGGATTGGATGGCCATTATTCGACGCGCAAAATCAGATTTTCTTCTAAAGAAATGAAATCGCTAGAAGAACTTGTCTTAGAAATTCAGCAAAATACAACACACATGCTCTGTATTCAGGATTCAGAGACGAATGTCGATCTCAACACCGATTCGTTGCTCGAAAAGGTTTTGAAGGAACTTTATCCGGATCCTGCTCCTTGGGAAGTAGATGATGATGGAAATCTTTGAACCCTCATATGGCAATAGGGTTTTTTACCGGTTTTTTCATAATAGTCCTGGTGATAGTCTTCTGCAGGATAAAATGGTCCTGCGGGTCTTAGCTTTGTTGCAACGTCAAGGCCTTGTTTTTTTAAGATGCCGATGAGCTTTTCACAGGTCTTTTTTTGATCTTCAGTTAAATAGTACACATACGTTTGATATTGCGAGCCAATATCGGGGCCTTGTCCATTTTTTTGAGTAGGGTCTATAATTTCAAAGAAGAATTTTGCTAAATCTTCATAGCTTGTTTTTTTAGGATCAAATATCACTTCAACTGCTTCTGAATGTCCTGTCGTACCAGAGCACACTTCTTTGTACGTAGGATCGATGGTTGTTCCTCCTGTATACCCAACTTTAGTTTGTATTATTCCCGGAAATTCTTTAATTAGATATTCAACTCCCCAAAAACAGCCTCCTGCAAAGATTGCACGTTCATACCCTTCTTTTGTATAGGCTGGAATGAATACCATCGATTCTGAATTTACGCAGTATCTCGTATTGAGGGGCGTGAGTTTTTCACCAATAAATACATGTCCCAAATGAGCACCACATCGCTTACAAAGAATCTCTGTACGCCTTCCATCTACATCCGGTTTTCTTTCTACTGCACCTTCTGCATCCAAATCAAAACTTGGCCATCCGCAACTAGAATGAAATTTATGCGTCGAAAGAAATAATGGAGCATCACAGCGTTTACAGACATAGACTCCTGCTTCAAAGTTTTGATCGTATTTCCCACTTCCCGGTGCTTCTGTTCCTTTTCCTACTATGATGCGTTCTTCTTCCGGTGTAAGTGAATGGTATTTTTTCATCGTGTCCTCATTTGTTGTCGTTGTATTTGCTTGTAAAGAAATTTGCAAAATGAACGAAAGAAAAATTATGGAACATATTTTTTGAAACATGGTAGAAAAGCCCTCAATTCCCTTCTATAATAGTTAAAGGTATAAAAAAACCATTTTAATTCAAAGATATTTTCAACTTACGTTATAATAATTCTAATAAATAAAGAGAATTTATGAGCGTAACTTTTAATCACTTACCATCAGAAATTGCACTGCACGTTTTTTCTTTTTTATCGCCCGCTGATCTTGCACATAATATTCCATTGGTATGTAAAGCATGGACCAGTCTTTCAATCGATGAACTTTTATGGAAAGCTCATGTAGGAAAAAGGATTGATCTTACACATAAAAAGATAGAAGATCTTGCAAGATGCTCCCACACTTTGAGTTGGAAAGGAGTGCTTTGCAATATGAGAAATTGGAGAAATGGGAAAGATCCATCGTTCAAAGGAAAAAGTAAAAAAGAAATTCAAGCCGAACTTAAAAAGTTACTCGATATAGCAAGATCTTATGGAGAGTGGGATAAGAACATAACAGATACAAATCTGTGTATTGAAGAGCTTACGAACGAACAACTTTTTTATGAAGCTATAGAGCAAGAGATCTCATTACTTTCCTTATTTTCTTCGATTCAATATTTAGACTATTTTTTTCTTCTCCTTGCTTGTGGTTTTTCTTTTACCAGATCAGATCCCGATGAGACGTCTGTTCTTGAAAGCGTCGTTACATGCAAAAATTATTATGGGCTCAAAGAGCTTATTCGTTTAGGGATTGATGTGAATGAAAAGAACTTTGTTGGAATGCCGGTACTAACAAGGGCGATAAATCGGTTTGAAGATGAATCAGATGTAAAAATTATTGAGGCTTTGATCCATGGAGGAGCAAATCTTTTTTACGAAGACTCCAGAACATATTTTACGCCTCTTCATTTGGCAGCACAGAAAGGCTTAAAAAGTATTGTAGAATTGATTCTTTCATACAACGTGCCAATAAATCTTCAAAATTCAAGGGGAATTTCTGCTTTACATCTTGCAGCACAATCAAAGCACGTTGAAATAATTGAATATCTTCATGAAAAAGGAGCAGATCTTAACTTGCTCGACCATAAAAATTTGACGCCACTTCATTATGCAATTTACTCTTCAGGCGCACTTCGAAACCCGGATGCTGCATTGAAGCTCATTGGTCTTGGATGTGAAACAGATATTATTGATAAGAAAAAGAGGACTCCTCTTTATTGTGCGATTGAAACAACACAGCTTAAA
The DNA here is from genome assembly GCA_039806815.1 of Parachlamydiales bacterium. GTDB lineage: Bacteria > Chlamydiota > Chlamydiia > Chlamydiales > FEN-1388 > JBDHQC01. The sequence goes on along the minus strand of JBDHQC010000055.1, from coordinate 8,314 downwards.
GTTGCAAATGCTCTATTAGAAAAAGGAGTATCGATAAAAAGTCAGTATATGCGTAACGTCCCATTATTTCAGGCGTGTTGCATTGGAGGGACTGTAGACGTTGCCCGCAAACTCATTTGCTATGGCCAAGATGTCCATGAAATCGATGAAAAAGGATTATCCTTTCTTCACCATGCAGCACGTTGTGGAAATCTCGAGATGATTAAACTCCTTGTCGAAGAGCATAAATTAGATGTAGATTGCAAAGGGAAATGCGGTAATACCCCATTGCATTTTGCTATAAAACATTGGTCATTGAAAAGTGTTATATACCTACTCGAGCATGGAGCTGATAAATCGCTTTCAAATAAAAATGGAAAAACCCCATTTCAAATTGCAAAAGAGCGAGATCCTGTGAATCAGGATTTGATACACCGAAGAAAAAAGATACTTGCCCTATTAAAAGTTTAGTTTGTAGCAAAGAATAAATTCAGGCAAAATTTAAGATTTTAGAGTAAAAATGATTCCCATTGAAAATGTAAAAAGACTCTGTGTTCGCATGCCTAATTGGATTGGCGATGCTGTCATGGGACTTCCTGTTTTGCAAGACATTTTTGAAAAAAATTCTAAACTTGAAATAGATGTCATTTGTCATAAGGCAATTGGCGATTTACTCGAAAATAACCCTTACGTCAGAAATAGAATTATCTATTCCAAAAAAGATTCGAAAAAGAAAATTCGAGAATCCATTGTCACTGAATTGAAGAAAAATAAATACGAAGTGGGAGTTCTTTTAACCCGGTCATTTTCTTCAGCATATTGGTTTTTCCAAGGAAAGATTCCTCACCGCATAGGATTTAAAGATCACTATCGATCATTATTTTTGCGCCCTGGAATCGATGTTCCAAAAAACGAAGAATTTGAACACCAAATCATTACCTATAAGCGCCTTTTAGAGCCACTATCGATTCCTATTAGCTCAACGATGCCAAAACTCTATCTTCAAACGGAAGAAATCGACAACGCAAGAAAAATACTAACTTCTTATAACGTGCCCCTAGATGCTATCATTATTGGCATTAATCCTGGGGCTGCATATGGTTCTGCAAAATGTTGGCCTCCTGATCACTTTAAAGCCCTTGTCAAGCTCTTGATACAAAATCCAAAAGTGTATGTCGTCTTTTTTGGAGACGATCTATCGAAAGATCTTTGTGCTTCTATTACTTTGGATTTTCAAGAACGAGTACTAAACCTGAGCTCAAAAACAACCTTACGAGAGCTCATCGCACTTACATCGTTATGCTCTTGTTTTATTACAAACGATTCAGGGCCGATGCATATAGCGTCGAGTTTAGAGTGTAATGTCGTTGCGATCTTTGGGTCGACAAATCCCATAAAAACAGGGCCTTATGGAAATGCAAAAGTCATAAAGCACGATGTTGCGTGTTCTCCTTGTTACAAAAGAAAATGTCCTATAGATTTTCGATGCATGAATTCTATTTTTGCAGAAACTGTATACCTCCAAGTTTTGGAATTCTTAAAAAATATGGGATGAAACTATGAAATCGATCTATCTGTTATGTCTTTCTTTGTTTATGATGCCATTAATGCAAGCGAGCATGAGTATGCAATCTGAAAATGTTCAAAAAGAAATAGAGCTTTGCAAAAATGCAAAGGCGCCTGTTTTTTCTTTTAGCCCACTTTCAACGTATTATGAGCAAGATTTGGGCCTCCACGTAGAAGAGGGAAAAAGCGTCCTTCGAGAAAATAAAGTAGGGCTCATCCTCCTCGCAGGAGGCCTTGGTTCGCGACTTGGAAAAGATGTGCCGAAAGGGACATTGCCAATTTCTCCTGTTCGCAAAAAATCTTTGTTTCAAATCTTTTCAGAACGCGTTCTAGAAGTGAAAAACACATTTAAAGCGATGCCAAAATTTGCCATCATGACCTCTCAAGATACTCACGATGAAACGCTGAAGCACTTTGAAGAAAATGACTATTTTGGCCTTCAAAAAGACGAAGTTTCCTTTTTCAAACAAACATCTCTTCCTCTTTTAGACGAAAACTACCATGCGATATTGCAAAAAGATCACACCGTAATGTATGCGCCGGACGGCAATGGTTCTGTATTTTGGAATTTTTCAGCTTCAGGACTTTTAAATACGTGGAAACAACAAGGCGTTGAATATATTTCGATCTGCAATATCGATAATCCCTTAGCCGATCCTTTTGACTTTGAAATGCTGGGGCTTCATTCAAAACAAAATGTAGACTTTACTTGCGGTTGCATTAAGCGTGATGATCCTTTTGAAAAAGTTGGAGTCATCGTCGAAAAAGATCGCATACCTTGTGTTGTCGAATACACGGAAATTTCAGAAGTTGAAAGAACGAAAAAAAACGATGATGGAACATTCTTACATCCTCTTGCAAACGTCTCTATATTTTGTTTTTCTACTTCTTTTGTAGAAAGTCTTTCAAAGCTTTCCAAAAATGCACTTCCTCTTCATCGTGCGGAAAAAAGTTGTACCCCAAAACAAAAAGAAATTCTCTTGGATCCTGCGTTAAACGGGTATTTGAAATTTGAATACTTTATATTCGATGTATTTTTCTTTGCAAATAGTGGCCAGTGTATTGTCTTCGACAGAGATCGATATTTTCATCCCTTAAAAAATGGGTCGGGGATATATAGTCCAAAAAGTGTTGAAGAAGCAATACTCAATCGCGATCGAAGAATTTATCGAGAGTGTTTCAATAGATCGCCACGAGAAGATCTTCTACTTGAGTTGTCCCCATTTTTCTATTATCTTTTGCCGGAAAAGAAAGAAAGATTAAAGGCAAACATAGTACCTGATTTTGGGTATATCGATATTACTCAAGGAGAATAATATTGTGAAAATAGGATTTTTAGGAGCAGGAGTCTGGGGAATATGTCTTGCAAGGATTTTAGCCTTAAATGGGCATGAAGTAATTGGCTGGACGCGAACTAAAGCTCATGCAGAAGAGGTAAATCGATTGCGAAAAAATCCCCACCTTATGAATTGCATTCTACCGGAAAATGTGACCTATACTCATGAAATGAACGACGCCGTTCAGAATGCAGATGTTATTGTCGAGGCAGTAACATCTGCAGGAATTCGTCCTGTTTTTGAGGAATTTAAAAAAACTCACTTTAAAAAAGATATTCCAATAGTCATTACCTCAAAAGGCATTGAGCAAAATACCTGTATGACATTGCCGGAGGTCATTTCAAACGTCATCGATTCGATCGATCCTGCTCATATCTTCTGCCTTTCAGGCCCAGGTTTTGCATCAGAAATTTGTAAGGATCTTCCAACATCTGTTGTCGTGGGAGGAAACATCGATTTGGGAACAGATATTGCAAAACTCTTTACGACGAAATTTTTCAGAGTATACACCAATTCTGATTTGAAGGGCGTTTGCCTTGGTGGTGCATTGAAGAACATCATTGCAATTGCTTGTGGGGTTTCAGACGGATTATCCCTTGGCACTGGTGCTCGAGCAAGTCTCATGACGCGAGGGCTCCACGAAATAGTTCGCCTGGCGTGTCAGTATGGTGCAAAAAAAGAGACTCTGTATGGCCTTTCTGGTATGGGGGACATGTTTTTAACGTGTTCATCGGAAAAAAGTCGAAACTATCGCTTTGGGGTTCTCTTAAGCCAAGGGTATACCTCTCAGAATGCAAAATCCGAAATCGACATGGTTGTCGAAGGTGCATATACTGCTGTTTCGTGCATGCAGATGAGCAAAAAATTCAACCTTCAAATGCCGATTACTGAAGTGGTTCTCCAGATCATCGACAATCAAATTACCCCAAAAGATGCAGTGTCCTTACTCATGCAGCGGAGCATTAAGGAAGAAATTCTTTGAAAATCTTGTTTCTTTTCTGCATTGTGATAAAAAACCGAGTTTTCGAATGAAAGACGTCGTAAGTCCTGATGAAATGAAAAAAATGGAAGCTCTTGCAGAACGCGAAGGTGTTACGCAAGAAGCGTTAATGGAAGAAGCAGGGAAAAAGATCGAAGAGATCGTCTATGCATATATTGTCCACAACAAACTTGCAGAAAAAGCGTTTATTTTAGCCGGGAAAGGAAACAACGGGGGCGATGCCTATGTCGTTGCAAGATTTCTCTTGCAACGTGGATTTTTTGTTCAGGTTCTACAAGTGCATCCTCTTGATTCATCGTCATTGGTGCGAAAACAGCGAAGAAAATACGAAGCTCGCGGTGGAAAAGTTTTCGAGCTTTCTGAAAATAAATGGGCATATCCTCATGAGGGGGTTGTCGTCGACGGAATTTTTGGAACCGGATTTCATGGCTCATTAGACACTGTTACCAAAAAACTGATCGATGAGGTCAATCTCCTTCGCCTTCCAAAAATAGCAATCGATATTCCATCTGGCTTGAACGGTCTTACAGGAGAAGTATTTGATAGTGTCCTTTCTTGCGATAGTACATGTGCAATTGAATTTCCAAAACTTGGGTTTTTCTTTGAACATGGATGGAATGCAGTAGGAAAAGTAGAACTTTGTCCAATAGGCCTTTTGAAGTATAAACAAAATCCGCCTCCTTTGCAATTTCTCGAAGAGTCTGATGTTTCTGTGTTGTTGCCCAAAATCACAAGAACTCGTCACAAATATGAAGCAGGTCATGTGGTAGGTCTTGCAGGTTCTCGTGGAATGTCAGGTGCAAGCTTAATGGCTTCTTGGGCAGCATTGAGGATTGGTGCGGGCATTGTTCATTTACTTTATCCAAAAGACTTAAGCTCTGAATTCACAATGCCACCACTTGAAGTTGTAAAAATTCCATTTCGCGATGATGAAGAAGATACTGTTACTTCATGGATTACAAAAGCAAAGAGCTGTTTCGTAGGCCCTGGGCTTGGAAGTTCCATATCTGCAACAAAAGTTTTGGAAAAGCAATGGCCTCATTTTAAGGATAAATGCGTTCTTGATGCAGATGCTTTGAATTACATTGCAAAAAACTTTGGAGATAAGACCTATGGGCCCCTTCCAATGGCCGTTCTTACACCTCACGTTGGCGAAATGAAGCGCCTTCTTGGATCGAGACGTACAGCTCCTGTGACGTATTCGTTTGTGCAAGAATGTCAAAAGTACATAGAAAAAAATACTACGAATCTCGTCCTCAAAGGAGGCCCAACGTTTTTACTTACTTCCGGAAAAATTCCGATCGTCATGCCAAGAGGAGACCCTGGAATGGCAACGGCAGGTTCAGGTGATGTTTTGACAGGAATCATTGCAGGGCTCATGTCTCAAGATCTTTCCCCTTATGATGCAATGAAATTAGGGACGTATGTCCACGGCCTTGCAGGAGAGCTTGCAGCAATCGATGAAACCTCGTATTCCATGATGGCAACTTCCATCATTCAGTTTCTTCCACATGCTATTAAAAGGCTTTTGAAGTAAAATTTTCATAATTTTCTAATATCCTTTCTTCTCTTTCGGTTTCATTTTCTGTATGTTGTCCTTTTGTTACCATATTGATAAGGGAAACAAAGCAGTTATAATCTGTGCTAAGACAGGTTAAAGGAAATGTATTTTCTTTTTAAGGATATACAGATTCTTGTTGAGAAAACTTATGACATTTTCAATTGATTAATTTCGACTATTATTTTTTTAAATTTAGAAATTTTTCACGCCATATTTTAATATTTTCACGCCATTCAGTATTCAAGGTCTGAATCTTTTCTTCCAAGTCTTCCTCGTTTTGCACTTTAAGATGTTCTTTAATAAATTTTTCCATTGCAGATGAAAATATAATATTATCATTATTTTGCGGCGGCAAATCTACCAATTTTTTAAAGTAAACATTAAATTCTTTCATAAGTATTTTTTGTTCTTCTGGAAGTTTTTCTATATCTTCTTTAGACAGTTTTGCTGTTTCGTATACTTTTATTAATATTTGTTGGATCAGGTTTATTTTTAATTCTTTTTGTTCTTTCATTATACCAGGAATATGCTCATAGAGGATGATTGCTCCAGTAGGTTTTTCATTTATAAGTTTAGACAGGTTCATTGTGGATGTAGATAATGCTTGTGGGTTACATACTCTCAGCATTTCTTTTAAGATGGATGCTTGTATCATACCTGCGGTTTGTAATTCCCACATAAGAATATCTGTTTTGTTAGATTGAATGTTATCCTTTAATGTGGACACAAGGTCAAGTTGAAACTGAATTGCTTCTGATTGTTCTTTAATTTCTTGAGGAGAGAGGTTTTTTTTCTTTACATGAGGTAATTCTTTTTTCCCTAGCATTCGCTTTTTAATAGCATTGTCAACCAATTCATTTACTATCCGAGACTGATCTTTTATTTCCTCTAAACTAGATTGTTGTGTTCTGTTTAAAATTTTATTCACGAGTGATTTTATTGGGCTTAAAAGTGAAAATGAAGCATTATGCGATTTTTGAAATATTGTAACCTTATGTTCCTTGTGTTTTAATGCGTTTCTTGTAAAGTCTTTCAATATTAACAAGTCTTCAAGTTTCGCGTTTTGAACTTCTGCAGAATTTTTCAAATGACTTGTAATTTTCGACAATACATTTTTTAAAGATGCTTTTGGTAGAGCTTTCTGTCCTTCGACTGTACCTGCTTCGACTATAATCCCTTTTTTACCAAGCCCCAATTTTGCCTTGGGATTACCCCTTAAAATGGTGGCAACAGCGCTAAGATTCGAGGCTTCTCCTGTAGTGCCTTGAGTTACTCGTGATTCATGCATAATGATCCTCTTAAAATGGACAATATATGCGGATAAAGTAATTTTTAAAGTACAGTAATTAATTTAATTTGTCAAATTGACAAGAAAGAGAGTAATAACAAAAAGTCCATCGTCTATAATAAGGCGATGGACTTAAACAATAGATTAATTGTCATAAGGAAGGGTTATAATAAAGACGAGGTCTTTATGGTAGACAGTCTTATTGATTATGTGCGTTAATTGGCCATATTTTACCTGGGCATGATTTTCCACTTCGCGTTTAATTCTCTTTGTAAATCTTCTGGCCAATTGTTTAACTCTTCGGGTTGGAACATCAGTAAAGAATGTTACGTCAATTTTGATATCACCATTTTCATTATTTTCGGTCGGTACTGACGCTGTATAGACCACGTTTGTCTGTAAAAGACTTCGATGAACGATTTTTGTAGCAGTTTGCAATGTGACACCGTATTCCTGAAACTGCGATGCTCCTTTCTTGAGAATGGGTGCTAAGGAGCGCGCGTTTTTATTTTGGAGATTTTTGTTACAATGTTTTCTTTGACAAGGAGTGTTTCTTCCTTTTGGAGTGAGGAGATTCACGCTTTTTTCAATTGTGTAAGAAATTGTATCAGAAACAACTACTTCTTCTCGAGAGAGTTTGGGGCACATGTTTTTTGTTACATTTTGCGCATGTATTGGCGTAAAAAAAGAAAAGCAAGACATAAGTATGGAACAAGTAAGCAGACTTTTCATGGTGATCCCCTGGAATAAATTAGAGTTGTTTTTCTGTATTCTTTGCATACTAGAATTTTTTTGTCAAAATTATAAATATAATTTTTGAACAAAAAAGGGATAAGAAGTCGGGTACTACCGACTTCTTAAAGGAGAATTATTTCTTTAAAAGCTTTTGAAGGTCTCTTTCAGAAACAGGTTTTTTATCGTTGAGATAAGAACGCATAAGACTTTGTTGGGCAAATTCCCCCAAAATAAAGGCACTTGTCATGACGTTCTTGTCATCGAGGACAAATCGATAGTAATAATCTTGACCTTCTGCAATGTGTTCTTTTTCGTTTTCTTTGAGCGGAAAATTACCGGAAGAAATGTATTTGCACGAAAAAACAGTATCGCCGACTAACAAGACTCTTGGTGTATAGACGGTTTTTTTACCCCTCATATTTTGAGCTGCAAGTTTTCCTTGTTTTCTTGCCGTGCCAAATTTTCTCAATGATCCAGGAACAACTAGTTTATTGTTTTTTATTACCGTGACATCGCCTGCTGCCCATATATTATTGACAGAAGTTTTAAAAGTATTGTCGACAACAATAAAACCTTGATCTATTTCAACAGAAGTTTTTTGTAAAAACTCTGTATTTGGTTTCATCCCAGTCGTTAATATGAGAAGATCACATGGGATTTCTTCTGTTTCATTTAGAGTAATTTTTTTGAGTTTATCATCTTCAACGCTGCAAGCAGTAACTTGAGAATTATTAAAGAGAGTGACGCCCTTTTGCTTGATTGACTCTTCGACTATAGAAGCAGCCTTTCGATTTACAACTTTGGGAAGTACGTGATCTCTTCTATTGACCAAGATCATCTTTAGGTTT
>JBDHQC010000054.1:0-11081 GCA_039806815.1 Parachlamydiales bacterium | reverse complement strand
CGCCTTACCGTCAAGTAAAAACCATTCTTCTTGAGCGGTTCCGTCGCCGATTGGAATCGGGGCAACCCGAGACTGTTCCGGGCAGGACTCTAGAAACTGTGCAAGAAGTGTGTCCACTACTTCTTGTTGAAACAAGGAAATATTGTTAAAGCCGGGAGAAGAAATTCTATGTCTGGGCAGTCACTCAGAGAGCGAAACAAAATGAAAACGTTTATACACGTTTTTAGGAACAGGTCTAATAAATCCTAACCACTCGACAGGCTCCATTCTGCAAAATTTGTGAAGATATTTGCAGAAAAGCTTAAGATTTGCGAGCCGAGCCACGTTCCCATAAAAATCAAGGTAAGAACGACTGCTCCGAGTTTTACGACAAAAGAAAGAGTCTGTTCTTGAATCTGCGTTGCGGCTTGAAAAATGGCCACAATTGTTCCTAATATCATACTGATGAGCACAGGAGGTGCAGAGAGTATGAGTATGAGTAACAGACCTTGGTAGGAAAGCTGAACGATCTGCGTTTGAAACATATGAGGACCTCTCTTTTAACGAAACGTTGCGACAAGACCTTCAATGAGAAGGGTCCAGCCATCAAGCATAACAAGCAAAAATAATTTTAAAGGCATCGAAATCGTAACGGGCGATAACATCATCATGCCCATAGCTAAGAGAATGTTCGATACGACGAGATCGATTACAAAAAATGGGATGTAGATAAGCACTCCAATTTCGAAGGATGCTTTGAGCTGCGATGCAATAAACGATGGTACTAATATGAGAAAATCATCGGGTTTAAGATCATCCCTGTAGTTTTCTGGCATAAGACGGTACACAGTACGGAAAAAAACGCGTTGATGCTTTACAAGGGAATTGTTCTTTAAAAAGTCGCGAAATGGCTCACGTGCTGCTGCTGCAATTTGTACGACATATACCGCAGATTCTGCGGATAAAAGATCTTTTGGGGCCTCTTGTTTTGCAATTACAGTCTGTGCTGCATCGTACATTTTTACACCGGTTGGAAACATGACGTAAATCGATAACAGCAATGCAACGCCATTGAGGACTTGGTTCGGAGGTGCCTGTTGTACGCCAAGAGCATTTCTTAAAAGCGATAACACGACAACGATTTTTACAAATGAGGTCAAGACCATTACCAAAAATGGCAATAAGGACATAAAAGCAATCGCAAGAGTCTGCGTAATTAGCGATGGGCGATTCAAATAAGAAACGTTCGTAAGATCTGATGTTACTGGAGTAAGATCTTGTTCTGCTTTTTTTTGGGTAGAAGGACGCACTGGAGGAGTTCTTGGTGGAGGAGGTGCTCTTCTTTCTCCTGCTCCTGCTGCGGGCTGTGCTTGAGGAGTTATTGTGTCTGTAGGTTGAGTTATCTCTTGAGCTGCGATAATTACTGTAGTAGTCACAAATGCGAAAATGAGAATGGAGCAAAGATACTGCCAACGCTTACTTGTCATCTTTAAAGTTTATCCTCACTGCGAGTTGCTTTTTTCGGGACGATGTCTTTATTTTGACTCAAATGTTGAAATGCTGTTTCTAAAGTCAACAATCGATCTTTGAGCTTTGCATTGATAATGCCAATTTCTGTCTGGATAATACAGCCCCCAGGTTCTATGTCATCTCGATCTCGCACGGAAAAGGACTCCAGATTTTCGAAAAGATTTTTCAGTTCAGGCTTACTTTTTTCTATTGTATCAATATCGTTTTTGTTTACATACACGACTATTTTTTTGTGAGCAGCAACAGATTTTAAAGTTTCTTTGACGATTTCTACGATGACGTTTGGAGATGTTGCAATTTCTGTATACACGATCTTTTTTGCAGCTTTAAGCGCTATTGGGAGGATCAGTTTATGGAGTTCTTCTCGAACTTTGGCAATTTCTTCTTCGAGTTGGACGAGGTGTTTTTCCCATTCGCGATAGCCTGCTTCAAACCCTTCTTTTTGTGCCTTGTCTTTGATCAGTTCACATTCTGTTATGACATTTTTTTTGTACGAAGTTGCCTCTTCTTTCGTGTGTCTGACGAGTTCTTCTGCGGTAATTAAATTCTGAATGTCTTCTGAAGGGATAACCTTTTTTCCATTTGCTCTTTTTACTATTTGTCCAGAAATTAAAGAAAAATAGGTGTTTTTCACTATTGGCTTCCCGATTTCAAAAATTGTAAAATTTGTATTATTTGTAGTTGTATCATATGTGTCGTATTTGGCACAGCTTCAGAATGTATCGTCGTTTCTAAATATCTGGCTCTTGGTACGTCGAGTTTATGAAGAAAATACCATAAAAAATCTTGGTCATATCCAGAAAGAGCACATCCAAGACGCTGCAGTCCTTTTTTATGCAATGCCTTCAAAAACTTTTTTTCGTCCGAATACAAATGCTGGAAAAACGCTTGAGGCATGTGAAGTTTAGACTTTGCGCGAAGTAACGACCGCAAAAATTTTTGTTGGTCTTCATTTAAAAGTTGTAATATTCCCTGGAGGATTTTTTTATCGACGATATAACGGACTTCTTCTGCAAGGTCAAAAATTGCAAGTAAATCGACTATTTCAAAGAGTTGTTTTTTCGAGCAATCAAGTAATGGAGAAAGGGGATTTTCCGTAAGAAGCCCTCGAGGAAGAATGTTGAGATCCTTTTCTTTGGAATGATCGTACAGATACTTACAAAGAAATTGATTTATAGGTTTTGAAAGGTTTTCATCTTGAGCTCCTTTTGCAAGGAAATTTTCCATGTATTTTTGAAAAGGTTCTGAAAAAGTTTGCAGTACGTCTTCAAACCAGGAAGTATGGATATTTTTACACCACTCTTGGACAAAAGACAGTGCAAGCTTTGGGTTTTTTTGAGAAAAAGGAAGGCTTAAAATCTTTTCAAATACATCGTCTGGGACTAAAGATTTGAGTACATCCTGTTTTGCAGAAAAATACGTATTCAAAAGTAGTTTTAAGAAAATCCACTCTCTTGATTGAATCATAGTATTAACTTTCTACATTTTGTTGAATTTTGAATTCAGGTAAATTCTCTTGTTCTTCTTTAAGCCTAGCAGGTTTTGTTTTATCTTGCATCTTTTCAAAATGTATCTCTTGCAGATTAGATGTAAAAAAAGTGCGAAATCCTCCACATTTTTGGACAAGGGGAAAAATTTTCCAAATCAGTACGCCTATTGTGAGAAAGAGGAGGAATAAAGACGTTGACATGCAAAAAAATAACATTTGAAAGTGCGTCAGGGATTGCTTTGCGATCACGAGGGACCATACCTGGATTAAGTCCTGATCTTCCCTTTTCTTTGCAGGATTTACGAGATTTGGATCTGCAAACCGAGCACGATCACTAATGACTGTGACATTGTCAAAGGATAGATCGTTAACTGCACTCGATACAAGTCTTTTGACTTTTGTATCGAGATGCATATTCGGATCGTCGAAAACACCTGTGTGTTTTACGTACACAGCAGCAGTTGCTTCTTTCTTTGGAGCCTTTGGATCTAAAGGATCTTCTCTTGGAAAGGAAAGGTTTACTTCTGCCTCGATAACACCGTCGATTTTTCTAATGGTAGAGGCAATTTGTTGGCCAAGTCCTGTTTCATACCTGATTTTTTCTTGCATATCGGAGGGAACAAGACCCCCTGAAGAGAAGATTTCGAGAAGATTTTGCTCTTTTCTCCTCGGGAGCCCGTTTGCGTTTAATAGTGAAAGACTTTCTTGAGCAATGTCTGAATCGACTGTAATGTCCCACAGCGTGACTTTTTGAATCCCTTGGCTATTTTTATTTTCTTCAGATTTGACCTTTGTTGCCATTATCCCGTGATTTGAAAGAAATACAATGATTTCATTTGCATCTCGTATATCAAGTCCGTGAGCAATTGTTTTACGAGTAGAACAACTAACTAAAGAAATGATGAACAAAACTATTAAGACAATACGTGCTTTTTGAATTTGCATATGAGTAACCAATTGTTATAAATTCCCTCATATTAAAAAGCATCTCAGTATTGTTGTGGTAGTACGATTTTTGTTTTTTCACCAATCTCAAGGATTTTCAATGTTTTCTTGAACTTTTGGCTCTTTAGATTCATCCTTTTTCTCTTCAGATTTAGCTTTATCTTCCTGCGCCTTTTCTTCGGGCGTTTTTTGGATTTCTTCTGGCAATTGTGCCATGGAAAAAAGCTTTTTATATCCGCCACGCTTTTTTAACAATGGGTGAATCTTCCATGCAAGCCAACATGTCATGAGGAAAAAAATCAAAATGAGTATGAAAAATGTGAAAAACATGATTTGAAATCGAGTCAAGGAATCTTTTGCAATGATTAATGACCAGACTTTGACAAAATTTTGTTCCTCTGTTCGTTTTGAAATTATATCGAGATTTCCTTCATTGAACCGAGCGCGATCGCCCACCACCGTGACGTTGTCATAATTTAGCCCAGGAACTGCAGAGGCAACGAGTTGTTTAATTTTGGAAGTAAGATGACTATTTGGATCGTCGAGAACTCCTGTGTGTTTTACGTAGACGGCGGCAGTCACAGGACTTTTTTTTGCCGTTGGATTCAAGGGATCTTCCTCAGGAAATGATAAGACGACGTCAGCATCGATTACGCCATCAATTTTTCGGATTGTAGATGCTATTTGTTGGCCAAGACCTGTTTGATAGCGAATTTTTTCCTGAACGTCCGATGGGACAAGACCTCCTGCAGAAAACACATCGAGTAAGTTCTGTCCCCTTCTTCTTGGAAGCCCGTTTGCATTTAATAGGGCAAGCGCTTGCGTTGCTTGAGATGATTCTACGGAAATGTCCCATAAAACAACTTTTTGTGCTCCTGCTCCACCACCGCCTTCTGCTTGTACTTTAATGGCATCGACGTTGTTGTTTGCTAAAAACACGAGGATCTCATTCGCTTCTCTTTCATCAAGACCGTTCACGATTGTTTTTCTAGATGTGCAGCCAAAAAATGATATGATGATAAGAAAGCAAAGAGCTAAAGGGAAAGCTTTTCTCAATTTCATACTAAACCCTATTTGAATGTATGAAATTATATGTAGCACAAATTTTTTTTTAACGTAGCTTTTTTTGAATCAGTTCGATGTCAGCTATGCAAGATTTTGGAAAATCCGTATTTTTTATCAGGGTAAAAAAAGTGCTTTTTAAGTCTTGATCGAGTGCTTGACATCCGAGAATGCAAAGAGAGCATAAATGTTCCCGTTTTCGAACTTCAGGATCTTCAAGGCTTACTAGATATGCCGATTGTATATCTCGACCTGGTTTGAATGAAAGTAAACAGAGCGCTGCCTTTTCAGTATCTTTTGTTATCGGCCGACTTTTAAGTATTTTGAGGCAAAAGTCTTTTGCAGATGGTATGTTTTCAAGGGCTTTAAGGCATGCTTCTTCTAAGTCAAAATCACTCGTTCCGATTTGTTGAAAAAGAATAGGGACAGCACTTTCTGCCTGCAAAAGCCCAAGTGCTTTCGCAAAATCTTGCGGTGCTTTTCCGTAACCTGGAAACAGGGGATCGTGCAATAGTGGGTTTTCAAATAATGCGATCAGTTGTGGTATTGCTTTATCTCCAAAAGAGCAAATGGTCTTAATGCGTTCATCGTTTGATTCGTCTTCTGAAAAAATTACCTCGCAAAGGGCTTTTTCTAAAGAGGTCGTTACTTTTTCGTCGTACTGGTTCGAGAGTTTTTTATATAAGGCTTTTGATAAGGAGACTTTTTCTGCATCTGGTCCTTGAAGTAAGAGGGGAGCTAAATTTTTTTGCATTCTTTCTTCGAGAATTTTTAATTCTTTAATTCGTTCAAGTGCGACATCTAAGACAGCTCCTTTTTTCTCATCTTCGTAGTACGAATACATCACATCGAAATTTCCAGAAAAATGTGCATCGCGATGCATGAGTATTTCCTTATCTTCTTCGTCAAAAAGGGTCAATTCTTGATTAATGGCGTAATCTTTTTCCTTTTCGACTTCTGTTTCAGGAAGAGTCACTTCGATCGACTTTGAAAAAAGCACATCGATTAAATTATTTGCAGATTCATGTATATCGTAAGGCTCTTGCATAGTTAATGACTCGATAGTTTTAGAGTTCTTCCGAAAGTTTCCTTCAGTACAACTTCTGCATTATAACTTGAACGAACAAACGGTTTTGAAAAAATGTAGGGTATCCCCAATTTGAGGCCATGCTGTTCATATTCTAAAAATTCATCGGGATGAACAAAGCGTTTTACGCTGAGTTTTTTTTGACTTGCTTGAAGATATTGTCCAATTGTAACGATATCAACCCCTGTTTCTTTTAAAATACGTAATGTGGAAAACACCTCTTCTTTTGCTTCTCCAAGGCCAACCATAATCCCTGATTTGATAAGAGAATGAGAATGTGATTTTGCAAAGGATAAAACCTCTAGCGAACGCTCAAATGTTGCCTTATCGCGAACGCGAGGAGATAGTCTCGGAACCGTTTCAATATTGTGATTGAATATTTCAGGCTTTTGTAAAAGAACCTTTTCAAGCGCATCTTTATTCATTTCAAAATCTGAGGTAAGAAGTTCTAATGAGGTGTCAGGACATACTTTTCGAATAGATTCTATTACGCGTACCAGATGTCCTGCTCCTCCATCTGAAAGGTCGTCTCTTGCAACCATGGTAATGACGACGTGTTTTAATCCGAGGTTTTTACAAGAATCTGCAACGCGTTCTGGTTCATCAATATCTGGTAAGACGGGCTTTTTTGAATGTGCAATATCGCAAAAACCGCAAGCTCTTGTACATTCTTTTCCCAAGATCAAAAACGTCGCTGTTTTTTTACTGAAACATTCTAACAGATTTGGACAACGTGCTTCTTCACACACTGTGTGAAGGCGATTTGAAGAAAGAAGAGATCTCGTTTCTTGCAGTGTATTTGCATTTGTTAACGGTCGATGAAGCCATTTAGGGAAACGTCCTATCCCGACAACAGAGGATGTGTTTTGGTCAGGATTGCAAGGAAGTACGTTGAGACGATATGACTTTACTTTACCAAATGTTTCAAATCGATCGTGTTCTGTCATCTTGTTCACTTTTTTATAGGAGGAAAATGTAATGGTGCATCTTGTAACAAAAATGCTCCTTCCATCCAGGCTTCCGATAGGGTAGGGTGAGCATGTATGGTATTAGTAATACATTCGATTGTCAATTCGTTGGCAATGCTTAAAGCAATCTGGGCGATGAGAATGCTTGCGCCATACCCTACGATTTGGCCACCGAGAATCTGTCCTGTCGTAGAATCGATGACAATTTCTGCAAATCCTTCTGTTTGTTGAGATGCTTGAGCTTTTCCGAGTGCAGAAAGTGGATATGTCGCAATTTTTGCTTTGTAGCCTTTTTTTACTGCATTTTCATAAGAAAGACCACACGTTCCAATTTCAGGGTGGGTAAAAATTACTCCTGGAACGGCGTTGTAGTTGATTTTTTCGGGGTGGCCCAAAATGTTGTTTGCAGCAATAAGCCCCTGATGTGTTGCAACGTGAGCATAAAGAGATTTGAAGGTAACATCGCCAATGGCATAAATTCCCGGAACATTTGTTTTCATCATTTCGTCGATGACAATACTTCCCTTTTCGCATTGTACTCCACAGGCATCAAGACCTATTTTCGTACTATTGAGCTCTCGTCCAATTGCAACTAAAGATGTGTCTGCATCGACTGTACGTCCATCTTTTAAAACGACGGTGACACCCTGTGGATTCTTCTTAATTTCTTGTACAAAACCATTTGTGATCATTTCGATGTCGCGTCTTTTAAATGACTTTGCTAAAGCACTCGAAATCGATTGAGATTCAAGAGGTAAAATTCGCTCTAATGCTTCTATCACTGTGACTTTTACGCCGAGTTCTGCAAAAAGAGAAGCAAATTCTACGCCAATTACCCCACCACCTACGATGGCAAGGCTTTTGAAAAGAGTTGAGATGTCTAAAATCGATGTCGAAGAATGGATGAAATGATTGTCGAATGGGAAGGCAGGTATTTCTTTTGGTTCAGAACCAGTAGAAATGATTGCTTCCTTAAACGAGATGATGACGTTGTCTTTCCCTGTAACTTTTATCTTATTTTTATCTATGAATTTTCCGTATCCCGAAATGACTGTGATGCCATTTTGTTTGATAAGACCTTCAAGACTTGTTCGAAGTCTTTTTACGACTTCGTCTTTTTTTTGCATCATAGCTTGAAAGTCAAAAGAAAATGAATCTACAGTAATTCCAAAATCAGAGGCGTGTTTAATTGTCGAAAGAACTTCTGCATCTGTAAGGAGCGCTTTTGTCGGAATGCAGCCTCTATTGAGACAGGTGCCTCCAATTTCTTGTGCTTCAATTAGCGCAACGCGCTTTTTCCCTTGAGCAAGTTTTATTGCAGCAGGATAGCCGCCAGGTCCAGATCCAATGATCGCTACATCAAATTGTTTTTCGTCCATAAATCCCACATAAATATTTTGTACAATTGTAGCGCATTTTTGCAATTTGCGAAAACTATTGGTTTTTGCGTTGAAAGAAAAAATTTTAAAATTAAATGATTTTTTACGAGCTTTTTTTCAATTAATTCTCTATCATGCGGGATAAAATCATAGTACAAAAATGCACATTTTGCAAAAAGCTTATGGAATCTTTACATAACAATGATTCACAGATTCTCTGCTGGAACTGTGAAGAAATCGTTCACAAATATGCTGTAGAGTGCCCTTATTGCAAAAAGGAACTTCGTGCAGGCGCCTCTGACGATACAGATTTTATAGAATCGGATCTTCCTGAAATAGATCAAACGAGCAAAATTGCACCGATTTTTTCATTCAAACCACCAGAAGATGTGCTCTCGGATGAGCTTATTGAGAAAAAACAATCAAATGTTTCCACGTCGTTACTCTATGCTCTTTGTTCAATTATCTGTCTTTTGGCAGGCTCGTTTTTTCTCATTTTCGGAGTATTCTTAAAATTATTTTCTGAAAATGGCGTTCTTTCATTTCAATGGGATGCCTCGAGTTGGCCATTTTTTATTATTCCTGCCATCATTTTACTCGTGGTTGGCTTCTGGGCGTATTCTAAAGAAAAGTAGACCGTTTTTTATTGACCTCAATTTTTTCTCTATAATAGGATGTCTGGCATTATTTTTTGGAGTTGTTCCATGACAGTGCCGTCTCTCAGATCAATTGCATTTTCTTCTGCTTATTCATTATAATGAACATTTTGAAGGATTTAGAAGAAATTTTTCGAAACATCTGTAAAAAGTTCAGAGCACAACTTGTTGAATTTAATGGTGAAGAGGATCACGTTCACTTATTAATCAACTATCCTCAAACAGTTGCAGTTTCTCAGCTTGTTAATAGTTTAAAAGGAGTATCATCGCGACTTATTCGAAAAAAGAAATATCCTTCTATTACAGAAGCATTATGGGGATCAAATTTTTGGTCACCGAGTTATTTTGCAGGAAGTTGTGGCGGAGCTCCACTTGAGCATATACGTAAATATATTGAACAACAAAGTGTTATTCCTCAATAGAAGCGCCTTACATCCCACCCATAAATGAGCGGGGTTTACGGCGCGATAGATAAATACTGAAAAACTCAAAAAAAACTATAGAAGACTCTGGCTTTTAACTTGCCACTTCTGATTCTTGGTTTACACCGCAGCATTTTTTATATTTTTTCCCGCTGCCGCAAGGGCAAAGGTCATTTCTCTTTGCTTTCGGTACTTCTGATATAAAAGGTGCTGTGCTTGTATCCCCATTGATTTCTTCAACACGAGGTTCATCTTCTTCTTCGAGATCGTTAAAGAGAGAACGCTCTGTTTCGAGGCGAATGTTTTCGAACATTTGGGGTGCTTGAAATGCCATGGATGGCATGATGTCGAATTTAAAGAGGGCTTGTGTCATCTGTTCGAGTAAGCGATGCGATAATTGTTCAAAGAGGACAAACGCTTCATGCTTAAACTCCATGAGAGGATCTTTTTGCCCTACGACTCTCAGGTGGACGTCTTGTCTTAGATGATCCATTTCGAGAAGGTGCTCTTGCCAACGCGTGTCAATTGTTTTGATGAGAATGTTTCGAATGGCATTATCGATGACGCCTTCAGATGGAATCTGGAAGTTTTGCTCAAAGTGAAGGGTTTTCTTTTTCAAAAGGTCGATTTTTTCTTTAAATGCCTGTTGTACTTTAGCATTTGCTTTTTCGAAAATCTCATCCGGTTGAATGCGATCAGAGTCAAATTCTTCAACGTCAAATGATTCAGGGACGTAGTGCATGAGCCAGGAAGTAAAACCCTGAGGGGTCCAGCCGCCATCTTTTGATCTGCTTGAAAAGAAGCGACTTACGCCATAGTGGCAAAGATTTTCAAGGACTTCTTCTGCTAATTGTTGGGATTCTTCGTTAGAGATTAACTCTGTGCGAAAATGGTAAATCTCTTGGCGTTGCTTATTCATGACGTCGTCGTATTCAAGAGTGTGCTTTCGCATCGTGTAGTTTCTGCCCTCAACTCGCTTTTGAGCAGTTTCGATCGATCGATTTAGCATCTTTGCTTTGATGGGTTCTCCTTCAGGAGGTCTTAAGCGCTGGAGTAGCGATGTAATTGCAGGGGATGCAAAAAGTCTCATGAGCGGATCTTCTAAAGAGATGAACGACTTACAAGACCCAGGATCTCCCATACGGGCAGATCTTCCTTCGAGCTGCCTGTCGATGCGGCGAGACTGGTAACGCGTAGAGCCAATGACGTGAAGACCACCACGTTCTGCAATGCCTTGACCAAGTTTAATGTCCGTTCCTCTTCCTGCCATATTCGTTGCAATGGTGATGGACCCTTGTTGTCCTGCTAGAGCAATAATTTCTGCTTCTTTTTCGTGGTTCTTTGCGTTAAGGACCGTGTGCTCAAGCTTATTGAGCTTAAATATACGAGAAAGTTTTTCTGAAACTTCGACAGACTCCGTTCCAAGAAGAATGGGCCGACCTTGTTCATGAATCTCTTTTACTTCTTTTAAAATCGCATTGTACTTTTCGCGTTCTCTCATGTACATCTCGTCGTCAAAGCGGGTACGTCCACAGGGTAAATAGGTAGGAATCTGGAGAACGTC
>JBDHQC010000053.1:0-11194 GCA_039806815.1 Parachlamydiales bacterium | reverse complement strand
CATTTTTTCTGCTCTCTGTAAGACATCTGTCACTTCTTTTTGTAAATCAGCAAAAGCCGCTTTACGTTCTCCTTTTATTCCTTTAAGAAATTTGGTTAGTTCCTTTTCTTCAACATCAATTGAAAGGATTTTGCTTTCAACATCTTCGCTCACATCTTTCATATCACTCAATTGGCCATTCGTTTTGGCCAATTCAAGCTTTTCGAGGAAGGAATTTAAATCCTCAATAACCTTAGAGCAGTATGAAAGTTGAATTTCTTTGTCTTGAGGGGCAACTTCTTTGTATTTAGTTATCACATTTTCCATTCGCTTTTTAGCTTCATTAATTTCATGACTTAATGATGCATATCTTGCATTGACTTCTTTTGTAATGTCTTTGTTAAGATTTTTTATTTGTTCGCGAATTTCTTTTTGCGATGATTCAATGTCTTGTAATTGCTCTGTTGTGTTTTCTTTTTTTAATGAAGAATTTTGTTCTTTGATTTTATCTTGAATTTCTGAAAAGCTTTTAAACAGCACTTTTTCATCTTTATCGATTTTTGTTCCGGTTTTTTCTAGTTGATCTTGTAGTGCTGCAAATTCTTCGGATAGTTCTTTATGTTTTTGTGCATTTGCTTTTGCATTTTCCAAATCTATTCGAATTTCTGAAAGAGTTCCTGTTGCTCCAAGTACACTAGATAAACTCTCTTGTTTTGCAATTTGATCCTCACGGCCAAGATCTTCTTTCATAGGCTGTAATTGATCTTTAGTAATACTATCGAGTCTTTCTTTTAAGTTTGCTGCTTTTTCTAAAAGACCCGGGACATCTTTATTTTTTTTAGAAAGTTCTGTTACTTCTTTGGATAATTGTTCTGTTTGAGATTTTACCTCATTAAGAAGACGCTTTATTTCTTTTTCACGACCATCGCGTATTCCAGCAAGCTCTCCTTTTGCTTCTTTGATGCTATTTTCTAAAGTTCCTATTTTTCTTTCTTCGCGTTCAATAATCTTAAATGTTTCTTCCAATTCTTTGAGCTCAACTCTTTCTTTATCGGGAAGGTTAATTTTTACCTTTTCAAGTTCGCTTCTATCCTTATCAAGTATTGATCTTTTCTTTTCTAAGTCAGGATCTTTCAGGATATCCCTTGCATTTTCTAAAACACTTGCTTTTCTCTCATTGAATGCTTTTAAACTCTCTTCTAGCTCTGCATAGGCGCTTTCTAAAGATTGTTTTGCTAATTCCAATTCGCGTAGTTCGATTTTTTCTCGGATTTCGAGATTTGCAGAATCTATATGTTTTTCTAGGGTAGAAATTATCTTTTCTTGTTCTTGAATTTTACTTTGAACATCTTGGATGTCTTTAACTCCTTCTTCTACACGGAGTGTTATTGGAAGTTCTTTTCGAAGCCTAGAAATCTCTTTTCGTAGATCCGATGTTTCTTCCAACTTGGGATTTTTCAATATTTCATCTGCAGCGCTTAGCACGAGTTCTTGCCTTTCAACTAATGACCTTATACTTTTGTTTAGTTCTTCAAGTCTAATTTCTCGGTTCTGAGATATTTCCTTATCGGCTATTTTAATGAGTTTGGATAAATTCAGAATGTCCGCCGTCAGATTATCGATTTGTCTTTGCACTTCTTGAGTCTTTTCTTGAGTTGCTTCTTCTCTTGAGGGAAGAGGAGTAAGTGCTGCCATTGAAATTTCTTTTTGTGCATTTACAATCTGATCCCTTAGCTCGGAACCTGCAACTAAGTCCTCTAAAATTCGTTCTGCTTTTTCGAGAATTTCAGTTTTTCTTTTCTCGATAATTTCATAGGAATTTTTAAGTTTATTGTATTCTTCTTTTTTTTCAGCAGAAGATTTCGAATCTAGAGCATAATGTATTTTTTCACTTTGCTCATTGATTTTACCCTCTAAATCTTTAATCTTTTCCTGTATTCCTTCTAATGAGGATTTGGCTTCTCTAATTCTTTTTGATTCAGGCAATTTTATTATTTGTAATTGTGATTCTAGATTTTCTAATTTTGCTGCATATTGTCTTTTTAATCTTTCATCTCCTTCAATTGCATTTGTAAGTTCTTCTAATGTATGTAAGAGGCTTCTTTTCTGATTTGTTATATTGTTTTCGAGTTCAGCAATTTCTGCGCCTAGATTGGTAATGACATCTATTATTTTGGAACCATTCTTTAAATAGTCACGTATCTTTGTACTATCAGAAAGATCCTCTTTAAACTTATTCACAATGTTTAGGTTAGCGATTAGAGAATTTCTTTGACATTCTGCAGAATAGGTCTTGTCATTTTGTAATTCTTCGATTTTTGCTTCTATTTTTTTCTTAAACTCGTCTAATCCATTGCGAAGTTCGAGTTTTGTAACCTCTGCTTTTTGCATTTGCTCTAGTTGTTTAAATTCATTTTTTATCTCTTCCGGTGAGAGTTCTCCATTAAATTGAGGAATTTGTGTTTCTAGTCCCTTATTTGCTAAAAGAAGGTTGCCACGAATTTCATTCCATTTATTTTCTAATTCACTCGACAAAGTCTCTTCCACACTTGTCAACTCTTCTCCTAGATTCTTTTGCTCTGCAATGTATTTCATTTTGTCTTTTTCGAAATCTTCGAGAGAAATGTTCTTTCTTTCTTCAATAATAGCATCAAAACTTGCAGTTTTTTCTTTTAACTCTAAGATAGTTTCAGGCTTTAAGTATGTTCCTAATTCTGTTACATATTCTTTAAGTCTTGCTAATTCTTCACGGGCACTTGTTTGGTTTGTCACTTCTTCGTGCTGTTGTTTTGTAAGAGTTATCTCGAGTTCTTTGACTTTACTTCCTTCGGCAAGATTTTTAAGTATTTCTAGTTTTTCAAAACCATCTTTTACATCTTGTGGATTGCTTTTTTTATTAAATGTAGGAATTTCCTTTTCGAGTTCTTCGTTTACTTTCACGATGTCAGAACGAACTCTATCCCATGTCTTTTCTAAATCATTCAACAATGAATTTTTCGCATCTTTCAATTCTCTTGGCAAACTCTCTTGTTGGGAAAGATATTTCTCTTTGTTATTTCCAAAATCTTCGAGGGAAAGATTCTCTCTTTCTTCAATACGAGCACTAAAATCAGCTATTTGCTCTTCTAATTTCGCATTTTCAGAAATATAAGGTTTTAATTCCTTTTGATATTCTTTAAGACTTGCTACCTTTTGTTCAAGAGCACTCGTTTGGTTCTTCAATTCATCGAATTGATGTTTTGTTTCTAGCTCTTTGACTGTACTTTCTTTAGCATGACTTTTAATCATTCCGAGAAGTTCAAAATCATCTTTTATCTCTTTTGGTTTTTTTTCAGTAAATTCAGGGATTTCCTTATCGAGCTCTTTGTTTAACTCTACAATATCTGAACGAATTCCATCCCATTTACTTTTTAATTCATCCAAGATCGTTGAATGCAAAGCATTTACTTCATCGAGTGTTTTTTGTAGATTGTCTTGCTGAGAAATGTATTCATCCTCGTTACCTTCAAAATCATCAACTAACTTACTTATTTCTTCAGTTTGAGTTTTTAGCGATCCTTTTGATTCTTCAGATAAAATAGTTCCCAGTTCGCTCAGATAGTCATTAACGCTTTCAGCTGCTTGCGTAAGATCAGCCATAATGTCATTCACTTGCTCACGTTGTTTTGTAAGTGCTTCAAGCTCTATTGGCTTCTCTTCTACTTTGGCAGGCTCTAGAGTAGGAGGTTTTGATTGGGCTTCGGTTGGTTGGGATATTGCGGGAGCTTTCTCTGTTTCCTCTAGAATTTTTCTAATTACATTTTCAATCCATTCTTCAAATGGCTTTAAATTTTCTGTATCTTCTAAAATTGATTCGAGCTTTTGTTTATGAGAATTTGCAACTTCAGCGATACTATTTAAAACAGAATTTTTTGAATTTTGATGTTTTGATATGATATTATCTAAATTCGTAGAAATCTTATTCTTACGAGTTTCAAAATCAATTTCAACCGTGCTTTTTAATTCATTTATAATATCAGTTCGTTTCTTTCTCTTTTGACTAACATGCGCGATCATTGCGTTGTATTCATTCTGCAATTTCTTAAATTTATTAATCTCATCAGGTGTAAGTGTAGCCTTAGAAACAGTTTCAAAGAGCTGTTTCATTCTTTCGGCATTTGTTTTGAAACTATAGGCAGATGTGCCTTCTCGATGTGTCGTTTTTTCAATCCGAATACCTAGTCGACTCCATCGGCCACCTTTTTCTTCTGCGACTAATTCGCCTGTCTTTTTATCTGTTTTGAGAAAAAGACTTTTTGCTTTTGATTCTTTTGCTTCTTCAGGAAAAAACTGCTTGTAAAGATCGTTTAATTGATTAATTTCTGGTTGTTGTGGCCTTAGAGATGAAGTACCTTCATGCATAGCACACCCCTACGCGTTGAATGTTCTAACTTTAAGATATCAATAATTTATTTTAATTACTACTCTTTCCAACGCGGATGCAGAGCTTGAAAAAGCTCTTGAACTTTAGACATACTCACGTGAGTATACCTATCTGTACTTGAAATGTGTGCATGACCCAAGAGATCCTGGATCACTCGTAAGTCCGCACCGCCATCGAGCATATGCGTTGCATAGGTATGACGGAACGTATGAGGGAAAATGTTCTTCGTAATTTGCGCTTTTTCAGCATACTCTTTTATCAAATGCCAAACTGCAATTCTATCGAGAGGTTTTCCTTTTTTTGTAAGAAAGAGATGATTTTCGTCAGGAGTTGCACAAAACTCTCTCCCTCTTATGAGATAAGCATCGATTGCCCCAATTGCTTTTGTCCCTAAAGGAACGATTCGCTCTTTCGAACCCTTTCCCTTTACTTTTATGAATTCATCGTCGACATCGTAAATCGAAAGTGTGCAAAGCTCTGAAACCCGTATCCCTGTAGAGTAAAGAAGCTCTAATATCGCTTTATCACGTAAACCATTGTATGTGTCGAGTTTTGGCTGGGAAAGTAAACGGTTCATCTCTTCATAAGAAAGAACATCCGGCAATGTCTGCCAGAGTTTTGGTGTATCGAGAAATTGACCGATGTCTTTTTCAATATATTCTTCTCGTTTGAGAAAATGAAAAAACACTTTAATAGCAATGAGTGCTCTTGCTTGAGAGCTTTCTTTGTAACCCGTTGACTCTAAGTTTTTTAAAAACGATACCACGTGATCTTGTTGAATTTCTGAACAGGCATTTAGATCATATTGTTCGAGAAATTTGAAAAACTTTGTAAGGTCTTGTTGATAGGCAATTTGTGTATTTTTCGATAACCCTTTTTCTGATGTAATATAAGAAAGAAAGTCCTGCAATTCTCTTTGAAATAAAGGCATTTTAAAAATCTCAAAGTTAGAACGAATTCAATACTTCTTCTTTTTTTATTTCGTAATATTCTGAAAGTTCAGGATAATATTTTTTCAACCACATCTGTAGAGGCTTTAATCGTTTTAAATCTTTTTCAAAGTTTTGTTTCTTTGTCATTTTTTTTGAATGAACTAATTTTCCTGTATCGATGTAGATAGCGCGATCTTTTAAAAAGCCTATGTTATCATTGCGAATGAGTCCTGAATCTGTGTCCTGAACCCCATCTTTTGCACAATCGAGCAACAGTTGAAACACCTGATCGATTCTTCGTTTTGCACCATTGATATTTTTTTCATACATCAATCGGATAATTTCAGGTTTTACAAGAAGAGCTCTTTTTTGCAACACAAACTCGACGTCTTCTGCGTTTACCTGACAAAAATTTCCTCGTTCATCGACAAGGGTAAACATTCCCATAGGGACCTGTTGCTGCTTTAAATAGACCATCTCTGTTCCCGTGTGAAGAGGAATATCTTCATAGGAAATGATAAAACTTTGAAAAAGTTCTTTCTGCCTCTTTTTTTTCTCGAGCTTTGGTTTTTTCATGCTGAGCTTTTCAAGAATCGTCAGCTCTTTTGGCCTTAAGCGTTTATGCATAATAAACTTTAAGACATAAGTCCCATCCTGAGAAAGAAAAACGTAACACTGCTTTCCTTTTCCGTAGTAAAAAAATGGTTGCTTTGTAATTTCGTACACTTTTGAAAGGGCAAGAGGATCGTATGTATGATTCCAATGTACATCATAGGTTTTTTTCCCATAGATGTCTTGAAACACTTTACTTGGTTCATGTCGCCTTGTGGAAGGCTTTATCAATTTAAAACTTACAAATGCAAGAAAAAAGGCAAGGAGTATGCAAAACCAAGGTTTGTCCAAAAATCGAAACATAAAATACCCTCAATTGGTACAAATTATAGAAAAAGTGTACCAAATGAGAGATTTTAGTCCTAATCTTTGAGAATATCGATGAGAGCTGCACCTTCCTGAAAAGGTTTTTCGGTAGAATCTTCAAAGAGCGTCAAAAATTGATCTGCAAGGACTTTTCCAAGCTGTACGCCTTCTTGATCAAAGGAGTTGATACCCCAAATAAATCCTTGATATGCAATTTTATTTTCGTAAAAGCTAAGAAGGGCACCGAGGGCATAAGCGTTAAGTTTTTGGGTGAGTAAAAACGAACTTGGGCGATTTCCCAAAAATGTTTTATTTGGATTGTCATTTTTTCTCCCTGTTGCAAGTGCCAAGCCTTGCGCAAAAAAATTCGAAAGAAGCTTTTGTTGACTTGTCGTTTGTTTCCATTCAAAATCAACGCCACCTTGAGATTCTACGCAACCGATAAGCTCTAAAGGCACCGTATCTGTTCCTTGGTGCAAGAGTTGAAAAAATGAGTGCTGGGCATTTGTTCCGGGCTCTCCCCAGATAATTGGACCTGTGTGAAATGACACGCGATTTCCTTTGCGATCTATCTGTTTTCCATTGGATTCCATGTCGCACTGCTGCAAATGGGCAGGAAATCGAGAAAGAACTCGAGAATATGGAATGACAGCACACGTCGGATATTTCAAAAAGTTGCGATTCCAAATTCCAATCAAGGCACAAATAAGAGGAATGTTATTTTTTACATCTTCAGAACGCGCGACTTTGTCCATCTCATGCGCCCCTTTGAGAATTTCTTTGAACGCATCGTACCCACAGCTAAATCCTAGTAGAACCCCACCAACCATCGACGTTGCAGAGTACCTTCCACCGACGTAGTCTTCGAGATAAAAACACTCAAAATACTTGGATTTATCGTCCATTGGGGTTTTGGGCATCGTCACTGAAACAAAATGATCATTTGGATTGAGTCCATTTTTTCTATATGCATCGCGCAAAAATTCTTCGTTTGTTTGCGTTTCTAAAGTCGTTCCCGATTTTGAAATTACCACGACAAGCGCCCGTTTAAGCTGCACTTTTTTTAAGACTATTGCAACATCGTCCGGATCGACATTTCCAATGAAATGAACGCGTTTATTGGGATTTTGATAAAATGCAAGGCTTTGAAAAAGAGCTCTTGGACCAAGCTCTGAGCCTCCTATTCCAACAAAAATCATATCGTCAAATTTTTTATCAATCGACTGTAAAAAGCTCTCGAGTTTTTTGTTTTCATCGCGTGCTTGTCTTTGTGCTTTTGCAACGTGTTCGTTTGGACTTATGGGACCAAAAATATCTCGCTGTGCTGTATGCAATACGGCACGGTTTTCTGATTCAAAACCTTCGATGAAATTTATGGGAAAACCATCTTGCATTGCGTTCATCTGTTCTAAGACTTTACGTTCTTTTGCAAGATCAAAAAGGGCATTTACTATTTGGTCATCAACTCGTTCAAAGGCATATAGGTACTTCCATCCACAAGCACTTGCTCTATATTTTGCAATGCGTGCCGGAAAATCGATATCTTTATTCGTCAAATCAATGCACGAACGCGCAAGATCCTCAAGAGTTTTATAGCTTTTGGTTTTATCGAAGCAAGGCGTTTGTAAAAAACACTCTTTCCACTGAACTTGTTTGCCTTGATCTTGCGTTATCATAAAAAATTTCCTTTTTAAAATATTTTTTTCATAAGGTTTTCAACAGGCACTTGATACTCCTGGAGTTTGCCTGGAAGATCCATGTTCATCGAGATTTGTTCCTGCGTTGAAACAATCTCGAGTATGTAAAATTTCGAACCATTTTCTTCATACTGCCTCAAAAGTCGAAGTTTTCTTCTTCGCAAAAGGTGCAAGGCGAGCATTTTGAGTTCGAGTTCTGTTGTATCTTCCGGCTGCAAAAGAAGCTCTTGGGCTCTCTGGTCTTGTTCTGACTTGGACCTTGCGACCTTTTCTTCTTTTTGAAATTGCTGTTTCCAATACAATTGTCCATCTTGGGGCACCGTAAAGCAGGCACTACATGCATCTCTTCTCTGAAACGATTGAAAATCTTCTTCATATAGTTGTGATACCACTATAGCTTTATCTTCAAAAGAAGTATTGCACACATCGCAGCGACTTGCGATCTTGGGTAAGGTTCTTATAAGGAGCTTTGTCATAAACTTTGTTTTTTTTGTTGATTTAGGGCATACTACTTGCAATTTTATGGGTATATATATGGTTTGTTCTAAGGATCTAAGAATTCCCTTTTTGTGGCAAGACCGCAAAATTATCTTATCGGATAAATTTTGGTTTGTTCCTCCTCAAACAAGCCCGGAATTATCTTCGATAAAGACGTTTGACTCTTTTTCCGTATTTGGAAATACAAATCCCATAGCAATAGAATACTGTAGCGGAAATGGATCTTGGATTTGCTCAAAAGCTTTACATTTTCCCAATATCAACTGGATCGCAGTCGAAAAAAAATTTGATCGGGCAAGTAAAATATGGGCTCGAGCAAAAAATGCGCAACTAGAAAATCTCGTCATTGCCTGGGCAGAAGGCATATTCCTTACAAAAAACTTTTTTCCGGAAAAGAGTGTCCAAGAAGTTTTCATCAATTTCCCGGACCCATGGCCAAAAAACTGCCATCGAAAACATCGCATTATCACTCAAGAATTTCTTCTTGAACTTGCAAGAACACTCGTTCCAAACGGAACTGTTACTTTTGTTACGGATTCTGTAAGCTATTCAAATATTGCAATTAAAGAGTTTAATAATAATAGCGCCTTTTGTTCTCATTTTCCAGAACCTCAATATTCTACTGTTCCCGAAAATTACGGGACTTCTTATTTCGAAACTCTCTTTCGCAACAAAGGACTAGACATTCGCTTTCACAAATTTCAAAATATGGGTTGCGATGTCTAAAGAAGCAGAAGAAGAAGAAGCCTATTTCGAAGAAAAAGCAACTGATGAAGCACTTTCAGATTTGTGCTGTTACGAGGTCCAAGATAATTCTGAATCCATTCTGCCAGGATATAATTCAACAACAGTCATCATCGACCTTACAAAAGATGCAACCCTCCAATGGGAAAATGAACGAAAACGCATCGATTCGCTCATTCAGAAAAATTTGTCGATTGTGTTTGATTTAAAAATAGATTTTTCAAATGAGCCTTGTCAAAAGCAAGCATTACAGTTCGCAATTGAGCATTTCATAAAAACGCTCTGGATCGAGTATTACGATCATGCAAAAGGAATACTTGCCTGTAAAAGGCAAATGTTTTCGGATACTAACGAAAGAGATGACTTTTTAGAACATGTCGAATCTCTTTTTACCCATGTCGCATTTCATATTCCGATATTTCTTCTCCTGGATTGTAGTCAGCAAAAGGATCTGCAAAAATTTGTCGAGCTTTCTTCAAAAGATGCTTTTGATCGATTTTTACTTGCTTTGAAAAATCCACCTCTTCTCACAGGTCGAGTTGTGTGGCAAGAAGGATCTGATGTGCTCGGATATATAGGAAGAGATATGGCTAATAAGAAATTGCTCCAAAGAGAAATTCAAACGGCAATTTTATTTTCCCACGATGGACACTGCGATCTTTTGCCAACTATTCGAGGACTTGATGTCCCGTTCAGAATCATTGCAGAAAAACACCTAACACTCGACTGGCAAGGTATCGATGACCTGTATGTTTGTTCTGAGCACCTTTCAAACCAAACAAAACGAGAGCTCGAAGGGTTTAAAGCTGCGGGCGGAAGAATACTATTTATTAACAATAGAATGTGATTTGACCCATCAAGATTTTGCACTGGCACATTTTAAAATAGCTCTGAGTGAGATCCAACTCGTTCAAGAAAAAGCTTTTGCTGTTTTTGATCGATGCGATAAATAAGCAAAAGATCAGGATTAACCTGACATTCACGAGAATCCTTCCAAACTCCGCTTAATGAGTGATCTACATTTTTTAGAGGCAATGGTTTGTTCCGTACAAGAAAATCTATAGCTTCTTGCAACTCTTTGATAATGCTCTGATTGTGTTTATCAATGAGATAATTTATTAAGAAAATATTAAGAAATTTAATAGATCATTCTACAATTGAAAAGAAACTAGTAGAAAATAAATTTCCACAGACAACGTTCTTTTTATTCAAGTTTTTTTGCTAGAAAACTTGACACTAAAAACCAATTCGTTAACTGTTTATTTAAATTTAAATAACATTTTTTAACACATCGCTTACGCGAATCGCGTTTGCAATGACAGTAAGTGATGGGTTTACAGCGCCAATGCATGGGAAAAAGCTTGCATCGACAGCATAGAGGTTATCGACGCCATGCACTTTGCAGTTCAAATCGAGTACGGATGTTTTAGGATCTTTTCCGAATCGCAGCGTTCCTGCCTGGTGGGCAACGCCTCCCAGAGGGATATGTTGCGAAAGGTAGATTTTATTGGGGAAAATATGCGTATGTGAACCCAACTTGCTTAGAATATCCTTTAATTTTTTCAAAAGTCTTTCATGTGCTTCGAGATTATTTGGCATATAGCTCAGTTGTATATCGCCACTTGGAGTAATAGTAACTCGATTATTGAGATCGGGAAGGTCTTCACTTGTAATCCACCAACCCACACAATGATCTGCAAGAAATTCGAGTGCTATGCCAGGTGCAAAGATGGGTGCTTCTCCAGCGAGCATCTCCTTTTTCACTTTACCAAGAAGCTGAATATGTCCTAATGGAAGTTCAGAATCTGGGGCATTGAAATAAAAATCGTTTATCCCGATTGTCTTTTGAAATTTTACAGGATTTCGTTTTTGAGAGACTGCAATGATCACGGTGTTCAAATGGCACATGTAATTGCGACCAACCAGATCATTGTTGTTTCCTATGCCATGAGGATGCTTCGGATGTTTTGAGGAGAGCAAAAGTGCGGCAGAATTTACTGCTC
>JBDHQC010000052.1:0-11203 GCA_039806815.1 Parachlamydiales bacterium | reverse complement strand
GATTTCTACTATTGTAGGAACTTTCAGTGGATAGACTGTCTCCATATAATTTTTTATAATAGGCGTTACCGTTATAAAAAATTATATGGAGACAGTCTATCCACTGAAAGACTGTCTCCATATAATTTTTTATAATAGGCGTTACCGTTTCTATTTCACTGTCAGGAACTTCAAATAAGAGCTCGTCGTGTATCTGTAAAAGCATTGAGGTTTTTGTGTGAGATGTACTTATCCATTTGTCAATTTCGATCATTGCAAGTTTTATGATGTCTGCTGCAGTCCCTTGAAAAGGGGTATTGATCGCAAGGCGTTCTGCCGCATTTTTTAATATTTGGTTTGTGCTATTGATTTCTGGTATCAGACGCTCTCTTCCGGTCAAAGTGACAGCTTTTTGAGTCTTATGGGCCTCTTCTTTTGTTCTTTCAATAAATTCTTTTACTTTTGAAAAGCGCTTAAAGTACCGATTTATAAACGATGTAGCATCTGTTATGGATATCCGAAGCTCTTGGCTAAGGCCAAATGCTTGCTGACCATAAATGATGCCAAAATTTACAGCTTTGGCTTGGCGTCTCATTTCAGGAGTTACACTTTTTAAATGAACTCCAAAAATTTCTGACGCTGTTTGTGCATGGATGTCTTTATTGTGATTGAAAGCATCAATGAGGCTTTCATCTTCTGATACATGTGCCAAAATCCTCAGTTCTATTTGGGAATAATCAAAGGAAAGAAAACTCACATTGGGCAGTTGGGGCCGAAAGGCTTTTCGGATCTCTCTTCCGAGTTCTGACCGAATAGGAATGTTTTGAAGGTTCGGATCTGTACACGAAAGCCTTCCTGTTGCAGCTACCGACTGATTAAAGGTGCAATGAATGCGATTTGTTTCCGGATTAATTTCATTCGGCAATGTATCGATGTACGTCGATCTGAGTTTTTCTAATGTTCTATAGTCGATCAATTTTTTTGCAATTGGGTACTGATCTTGGAGTAGTTCTAGGACTTCAGCACTCGTAGATGGCATCGTCCGGCCTTTTTTGACAGTTGGAATATTCAGTTTCTGATAGAGGATTTCTGAGAGTTGTTTTGGAGAATTAATATTAAATGGTTCTCCTGCGAGTTGGAAAATTTCTTCCTGAAGCTTCTGAATTTCTTTTTCTACGTGTACTGAAAGAGTTTTTAAAACACTTGAGTCTAAAAAGATGCCCCGCCGTTCCATCTTGGCCAGAATTTTTATGAGAGGGATCTCGATGTCGTAGAGTAGTTTTTCGAGGTTTCTTACTTTTAGTTCTTTTGTTAGTACTTCGTAAAGCCGAATCGTATACTCGACGTCTTCTGCACAATACTCGGAGATCTTTTCAAGAGGGACTTCCATCATCGAAATTTGCTTTTTCCCTTTTCCAATCAATTCATCGATAGAGATTTTTTTCTTATCGAAGTACTGCATGGAAAGCTCATCCAGAGAATGCCGTCGCATACCTGCATTGAGGATATATGATGCAAGCATTGTATCGAAAGCGATATTCATCAACTCGATCCCGGCATTTTTCAAGACGTGATAATCATATTTGATGTTGTGACCGTAAAAAGAGTGTTTTGCGCTTTCAAAAAAAGGCTTTAGCTTATCGAGTATCAGGTTTTTTTCGAGTTTTGCATTAAATGGAATGTAGTAAATTTTTTCGGCATCTTTTCCAATGCCAATACCTACGAGTTGTGCTTGAACAGGTTTTAGATCTGTCGTTTCTGTATCCACACATAAGATATGTTCATTTTTTAATTCTTCGAGCATGTGATCGAGGTCTTTTTCATCAAAAACTAAAATCGTTTGCGCAGGTCTTGTAGGTGTGCTTTCTTTAAACAGGTCAAGCGACTTGATAATAGTTTGAAAACCCTTTTGCTTTAAAAAATCGTGCAATTGTTCCTTTTGGGGAGAAAGGATTTTGTAAAATTCAAGTTCCTTCGGTATTTCTACATTGGTGTCAATTTCCACAAGCTGTTTGCAAAGAAGGCCTATATCTTTTTGTTCGGTTAATATTGTTTCTTTTTTTCCGCCTATTTCATGAGCATGTTTAAGAATGCTATCCAAAGATCCGTACTTATGTAACAAAGAAACGGCAGTCTTTGGCCCAAATCCTTCAAGCCCTGGAATATTGTCAGAAGTGTCGCCGATGATGGCAAGGTAATCTCGTATTTGATTTGGCTTTACACCATAGGTTTCTTCGACTTTTTTTTCATCGATGACGAGATCGTCTTTATGGGGGTTTATTAATGAGACATGTTCATCTACAAGCTGTGCCATGTCTTTATCCGATGTGCATATGAAGACATTTAAGTTATGCTTTTTTGCAAATTGCGAAATAGATCCCATAGTATCATCTGCTTCAACTCCAGGGATGCCAAGAGAAGGTATTCCCATGAGAGAACAAAAGGTTTTCGCTTCGTGTATTTGGTCGATGAGATCAGGAGGGGTAGGTTTTCTCGTTGCCTTGTATTCAGAATAAATTTTGAGCCTTGATTCTTTATTTCGTTCTGCATCAAAAACGGAAACAACGTATTGCGATGGAAATTTGTTTAACAGACGTAATACAGATCGAGTAAAGCCATATAAGGCGTTTGTCGATTCGCCTTTTTTGGAGCTCATTCCTTGAATTGCAAAATAAGAGCGATAAATATAACCAGAGGCGTCTAAAATGAGAATCGAATCCACGAGTTCACTACAGGTGTTAAGGCTTATATAAACATAGGGGCTTTCCTTGTAGGTCAGGATGAATGTCTCCTGCAAGGCGAAGATAGTGATGTACTTTTCCTTTTGCAAGCGTGCTTGCAGTTCCAAATAGTTCGTTGAACAAGCTATTTACTTCTAATTCGACGACTTGGTAATTATCTTGTATGCCGATATGAGATGCAAAAGCTAAAAGAGCTTGATCTTTTGAAGAAATTTGGCCATCGATAAATCCAATTTGAAGTGCTTGTGGAGCAGGGAATATTTTTGCTCCCTGTTCTTCGAGTACCTTTCTTGTCAAAAGCGGTCTATTTTGAGAAACAATGGACATAAACCGGTCGTAGACAAAGTTTACAGTATTTTGAAGATTTTGGTCCTCGTCTGGCTTCCAGGGGCGAAATGGATTCAATATGTCTTTATCTTTTCCGGCGGTTAACGTTTTTGTTTCAATGTCCCATTTTTGCAATAAATTATAAAAATTGAAACACGTTGGCATAATTACACCAACAGATCCGATGATACTGTCGTCTGTTGCATATATTTTGTCTGCAGCACAAGCAACATATACGCCACCTGATGCACATAAACCTTGAATATAGGCAAAGATTGGAACTTTGAAGCGCGCTTTATAGTCTATAAGCATTTGGTAGATTGCATCTGCATCTTCTGCAACACCGCCCGGAGTATTTAATTCGAGAAAAACTCCCTTCACTTGTCCCGGTTTTAATTCGCCATTGATAGATTCGATGAGTTGTGCTGCAATTGATTCTTTCTGAATGTTGTCAAGCCCGATGACCCCATTAATTTTTATGTCTAAAAGAGCTGGCAATTCAATAGAAAATGGCTTTTGTTCCCAATCGTGATTTGGAAGTACTCTTAACGTCGTTCTTTTTTGTACAGTCGATGGATTGGAGAAAACGATTACAAAGAGAATGATTACAATGATGATGCCAATACCTGCTCCGATAACACGAAACAAACTTTGGAATAAATTACGGAATAAACTTTTGAAAAATGATTCTGATTCCATAGATTTTGAATTCCTTCATGGTTTTTCATCGAAAATTTACGATATTCTCTTTTGGCCTTAAAACGCAAGCCGATTAATTTTTTTGATAGCTTGATTGATTTTTTGAAAGTGTTAGAATAGTATATATCGTAATGCAAGTTGCAGTAAACTTACGGGTTTCTTGCTAGATCTATTCATTTATACAGCATATTCATTTCTCCGAAATAGCGTTTCAGCTATTTGCTTCGAAATGAATATGCTGTCTAAAACGAATGTATCAATGTCAAAAACGCGATCTTTATCCGTAATTTGCATTATATCGTAATGTGAAAGTGCGAAATTAATTTTTTACCACAGAGACCTTAGAGGCGGAGAGGCAAAATAAAAAGACATTATTTTTTTCTCAACGCCTCTGCGATAAAAAATTAATTTCGATTGTTTTCCTATAGAAGCATTCAAATTACATTATATAAATGGATTTATTCTATGTTGGTATTATGGAATCTCGTTAATTTCCTCGATGGAGAAGCAAGGTGGATTTTGTTCTTGGTAAGCCTTCTCCTTGGGGCTACAATTGCCACCCATTTTATACGAATTGCTATAGAAAAACTTTCGAAAAGAATGACTGAAAAAAAGCTTGTATGGCAGTCTGAAACGCTTTTATTAGCGTATACTCCTTTATGCGTCTATATATGGTTTGCAACAATTGTATTGTGTGTCGATGTCATTTCCGATCACCTTTTTTCAGACATTATTCATATGAATTCACAAACAATAGTGTTTATCGGAGCAATAGTAGTTCTTGCCTGGTATGCGTTTTTAGTAAAAAAAAAATTCATAGATAATTTAATTCAGAAATCCCGAATCACAAAAGGTGGAATCGACACACCGAGAATTCACGGTATTTCGAAAGTCATTACTGTTGCTATATTGATTATTGCTTTCTTTTTATTTATGGAAGCAACTGGCATGTCTGTAAATACGCTGATTGCTTTTGGCGGTATCGGTGGTCTTGCTTTAGCAATAAGTTCTCAAGAAGTAGTTGCTAATTTTTTCGGCGGACTAATGGTGTACGTCACAAGGCAATTTACTCTTGGGGATAAAATTCAAATTCCTCAATCTGGCTTAGAAGGAATTGTTGAAGAAATCGGTTGGTACCAAACAAAAGTAAAGACAGTTGAAGAGCTCCCTCTTTATATTCCAAACTCGACCTTTACGAAAGCAACTGTCATCAATGAATCGAGAAAAGTACTTCGAAAATGTAAAGAGAGCTTTTTCTTACGGCCTGAAGATCTCGAAAAAATTCCTCAGGTGTTTTCCGATTTAAAATTAGCATTACAACAGACTCAAGGGGTAGATCAAAGTAAGGATATTCTATTGTATATTCAATCTATTGATAGTCAATATATACATATCTATCTGATTCTTTACTCGCATCTCATAAAGGACGTAGATTTTTTTGCTTTCCGCGATATTCTTTTTCTAAAAGTCCAAAATATCATTCACAAGCACAATGCTCATCTTGCAACCATCCAAGTCTATTCTGTTGTTGGTAATTCGTAACCTGAGTTTTGATAGAGGTCTATTGATACTCAGGGATCTTTCTTCTTTTTTTTGCACTTTATTTCTCTGAAGTAGCGATTTGCTATTTCCTTCGAAAAAAAATTCCGAGATTTAAGAAGAAATCTCCTCTGATTATCAATGAGATGTACCCAAAACTCAGGTTATTATTGTAAAAAAATATTACGTGCTCCCAAGATGGAAAAAAGTGAGCATTTCATGCAAGAATTTACTCCATCTTCACAACCAAAAACAGATCGCCCGCGCAATGTCAATGCCTTTCGTGCTGCGGCTATTCTCTATGGAGACCTTGGCACAAGTAAAGCGTATGTCATCGGTCTTGCTATTGCACTCGCAGGTTTAAGCTCTGGATGGCTCATCCTTTGTATTAGTTTACTTACGTGTTTGATAGGTCTGAATTACATCACGATTTGCGGCCTTTTCCCATTTGGCGGTGGCGTCTATGCATCTGTCAGAAGTATATCAAAAACGCTTGCCATCGTCGGAGCTTTTTTTCTCGTTGCAGATTACATCGTAACTGCAAGTTTATCTGCTCTTACCTGTTTTTTTTACTTGGGAGTTGATAATCCTCAAATTTGTGCAATTGCTTCAATTCTTATCATCGGTTGTTTTCAGTATTTTGGCCCAAAACATTCCGGAAGTTTTGCAATTCTTCTTGCTGTTCCTGCTTTATTTGGAGTTTTGTTTTTGGGTGGCCTTTGCCTTTTTAAACTTCCCGATGCTATAAAGCACATTCAGCCCCTTGGAGGTTCTTTTGGGGTAAATTGGGTTCATTTTGTCTCTATTGTCGTAGGGCTTTCCGGTATAGAAACAATTGCCAATATCACAGGGGTGATGGTGCTTGATCCCGGAAGTACCATGGAAAAGCCGCAGGTTAACAAAACTGCAAGAAAAGCAATATTCGTCGTTCTTTTAGAAGTGTGCATAATGACAACACTTTTTGCTTTTACCTCTAGTGCGCTTCCCCAGGTACAAAATTTTGCCGGAACAAATGAGCAAATAGCCATTCGCGATGCCTTGTTGGGGTATATGACAGAAGCTTTTGCATCGAGTTTTTTCGGCCCTACTCTTGGTGCGATTTTGGGATGGTGAGTGAAAATTGCCTTTGGAGTTCTTTTGTTGAGCGCTGTAAATTCAGCACTCATTGCGTTGACAGCGTTGCTCTTCGTCATTTCAAAAGATTCAGAACTTCCCGAATCATTTCAAAAGATGAATTCCTTTGGAGTTCCAGTCTTACCTTTATTTGTTACCGGAGCATCTTCTGCAGTGCTTCTTTTATTTATCAGCGATCTTCAAGGACTTGCAGACCTTTATGCTATAGGTTTTGTCGGTGCAATTGCAACGAATTTAGGCTCTACTGCCTTTTCTAAAAAAGTCCAGATGAAACTTTCAAATAAACTTTTGATGATTTGTACGTTTTTTATAATGGCAGGAATTGAATGCACGTTATTTATTACGAAACCTCATGCGCGTAATTTTGTAATCGCTATCCTTTTTGTAGGGGTATTATTTCGGTCCATGATGAAAGAACGAAAAGAAAAAGAAGAGCTTGAAAAAAAGCCAACTCAAGCCCTTATTCCTCTTTCATTGCCGATTCCAAGTCACGAAAAACAGGAAAAAATATTGTGTTCTGTCATAGGTACAGGGCATACCTTGCAATTTGCATTAAGGGAAGCGTTTTCGAGAAACGCATTCCTCTATATCCTTTTTGTTCGCGAGCAGAAAGTAATTACCCATCACGACGAAAAAGATTCCTGGGAGCAAGATTCAAAAGCGCGAAATATAGTCGATTACATTATGATGAATGCTTCAGATCTTTCAAATATTTGCTTTCTCTATTCAGTTTCTGACTCAATTTCCCAAAAAATTGTTCGTTCAGCACTTCAATATGAAGTATCCCTTGTTCTTTTAGGGAAATCCAGGAGAAGTCCTCTTGCTACTGTCATTCGCGGCGACGTAGTAAGTGAGGTGAGAAAATCTTTACCCCGAAATGTCGATTTAGTATTACTGTGCTAGTCATTTTGGAAAAATATAGTAATTATAGTTTAAATATTTTAGATTTTCTTGTTCTGAACAAAAAAATATGATATCATTGTAATTTGTAAATCAATATTTTATCGGCTTATGGAAAATGTATTACAGTGGTTGGGTCAAAATGCTGAATCCGCCTGGGTTATTGTATTTTTTCTCCTCCTTTTAACCGGATTTAGTTTACCGGTCAGCGAAGATCTCTTATTGATTGCAAGTGGTGTACTTGCAGGGACTGTTGTCCCTCATCATACGATGCATCTTTTCTTTGCATCCGTTTTAGGGTGTTTTTTTTCAGACATCGTGGCCTTTTCAATAGGGCGATATTTTGGCCCAAAATGGTGTTCTCGAATTGTTTCTTCAGAACGCGTTATCAAAATGGAATCATTTTATAAAAAATATGGCATCCTCGCTATTGGCATTGGACGGTGTATTCCTTTTGGTTTGCGAAATGGCATATTTATGACAGCAGGAGCCGGTCGAATGTCATTTGTAAAGTTTCTCCTTGCAGATGGAATTTCGTGCTTAATTTTTTCGACAGCTGTTTTTTATGGAGCCCTCCAATTGGGGAAAAATTACGACGTTTTGTACAATGCTCTCCATAAAACATCTCTTATCATCTTTTTTTCAATTGCTTTTCTTGCCATTTGTTACTTTATCTTCTACAAATTGAGGAAAAGACAAGCACTTAAATCTTAAAGTCACTTTAATAAATTCCCATGTCTCAAACACTTACAATACCAAATATCATAACCGGATTACGAGCACCACTCTTAATGCTTTTATTTTTTGAAAATCCTGTTATACGAACAAGTGCGATTTTTTTTGCTATGCTTTCGGATTTTCTCGATGGATTTATTGCAAGGAAGTTTCATTTACAATCTAAAGTTGGAAAACACCTCGATCCTATTATGGATAAGCTATTTGTCGTAACAGCTCTGTTTGTTTTTACGTACGAAGGAGTGTTTTCAATCTTTCACCTCGTAGCGTTTCTTTCAAGAGATATATCTCTTTTTATCTTTTTCCTTCAGGAGAAATTCTTAAAAAAGGAGATAGTAGTACGATCGATTTGGTCTGGAAAACTCGCAACGACACTACAGTTTTTGATCTTGATTTTAGTTTCTCTTCAAATGGAAGTGTCGCAAGGTTTATATATTCTTATGTTGCTCTTTGGTATTTCATCGTATTTTGAATTACGGTTCCGTTAGATTACGTTCTTTGTTCGTCATCTGGTAGGCAGTTTCCAGTTGCGAGGGAGTTAATGGCGTTCTTGTAATGAACCGATAATCTCCGAAGAGTTGATATTGTAGTCGCCTGTTGAGATTATCCCCGGAAATCCCATAGTGTTTGAGGAAGATGTTCATTCCATTCTTGAAGTCATCGAGAAGTATGGAAAGCTTTTGCTCGACATCTGAAATTTTGGTTTCTTGAGGATCAAAATGTACCCAGGATAAGACATTGGATCCAGGAGATGAGTTTGTAATGACATACGTGTAAGGCTTTCCTTCTTGCGGAATGTCTTGATAGTTTCGTACTTTGAGTTCCCAAGTAGAAAGATCGAAATAAATGAAAACTCTTCCTAAATCATCGACGAAAATAGTATCGCATGCAAGCCCGGCAAGGTAGTTGTGGATATTTATTTGAACGATTTCAATGCGAAAATTTGTTCCCATGGCAATTGTCTTCAAATGCTCTTGGGGCTTTGATTTATTTTTAATGAATTTTGTGATCTCATCAGGAGTTAGTTCATATGCTGCTTCTTCAGAGGGCTCTTTTGGGAGTTCTTTTTCAAGGAATTTTTGTTCTTTTGCGTTTTGTTTGATAAAATCTTCTGCGCTTTTGACGTTAATGCACAAGGATTGATCTCCGACTTGCACTCGTACAGCTTTCCCTATCCCTTCCATGACTTTTTGTACGACTGGGTTGACATAGACGCGGATTCCCTGAGTTTTTCCTGGAGCATGAAATATTCGATAGACTTTTCCGTCTTGTGAAATTTCTGGTTCCATCGTGTTTGCCTCTTTGCACTTGTTCGTTGGCGCTGCAAAAGCAAGGATTATCTTTTTAAAATTGCCGGGATTTTGAAGCTTGGTTCATATTCCTTGCAAATTTTATGTAGATCTTAAGCCTTTACTGGCAAATTTAAAAAAGGTAATCCTTACTTTTACAGCATAGACTTATATTCTTCATGCCAAAAGAAGCAGTTTTACTCAACAAGTAGTTAGTTGATACTGGAAAAGTTCTCGGGAAGAAAACATGATCTTTATTTTGCAGCATCGATTAGTTATGCAACATTCGTTGCCGATACGGTCTCTTGTGGTTGGACTTTAGACGCATCTTCTGGGACGTCATCGATTATGCGACCTTGTTCTGCCATACTGAATTCTTTGCCAAGGATCTTGACAGCAAGAATCCATAAGGTAATAACGCCGAGTAAAATAGCTGCCACACAAGGTGCGCTTGCACTCAATGATCCAAATAAGACCAATAACCACTGGTACATAAACGATCCACCAGATTTTCCGAGACGAGAGCCTATCCCGTCAATAGCAGCTTTTCCTTTGAGTTTATGTTCAGGAGTTAAAGGTATAAAGGCCATGTCTTTTGTGATGTCAAAAAGTGAATATTTGGCAGCTTTAGTAAAACAGTTTTGAAACGATCCTAAGAATACTGCCAGCGCAAGTGGTGTTATTCCCAATAACGTCGTTGCAACAGGTGCAATTAAATTGGGCGTTAAAAAGCAGGTAAAGAAAGCTATCGTCGTAATTAAAAGAACAAAAGGAGTAATTAAGGCAGTCTTTGTCCACCCGAATTTTTTGATGATCCCTGCAAGTACTAAAGATGTCATTGTCGAAATAATCCCCATGATGCTCGTCAAGTTGTTTAAATATTCGTGTATATCCTGAGGATTTGGGTACTGTTGTCGAAGCTGGTCCTTCCAAATCACTTCGACCATGTGAATCACGAGATTATAAGAAACTACTAATGTTGCGATGCATAATAAATACTTGGATTTTGCAATATAGGAAATGCTTTCTGAAAACTTGAGTTTCTTTTCCTTTTTCTTCAGTCGTTGGGTTTCTTCAGGAATATTACGTGGATCTGACAGGACGTGTTTTGTCATCCAGCGAAAGGCAATCAGGATCCCAATTCCGGAAAGTACTATTAAAATAGTAAGTTTACAAAGGGTTTGCTCCCATTTGTTGTTCCCGAAAAAAAGATCATGAGAAAACATCTGTGAAGAAAGAAGGACGGCGATTTGCCCTGCGATAATTGAGGCAGTGTTTGAACCAATATTCAATGTGCTATAGAATCTTCTCACTTCTGAAATTTTTGTGATTTCGTTGGCAAATCCCCAAAAAAGGACCATGAGGACCATAGTGCTCCACAATTCTGCCATGATGTAAAAGATAGTAATGGGCCAGTTTCGGAGCATGGCAATAAAGCCTTTAAATCCGGAAGGCAAGATCGATTCGAAGAAGTTCGCAAGCCAATTGGCCTGAAGGTGGTCTTGCAGGGGGTAAATAAAGAATGCAAAGAGAAAGTAGTAAGTTACAAAAGACGAGATTACAATGTAAAATACTTTTTTTCTGCTAAAGTGGTTAGAAAGGTATGTAAAGAACATCGTACTTATTATAGCAGCGGGAAGAATACCCCATACTTTAATAAATGGGATGACTTCAGCGCCGGAGTGTTCTTTTGTAAGGACAAGAGCATCTTTGAGGTTGCGAAGGATCGTGTAATTGAAGCAGACAAGGAAGAGCATGATGAACATGGGAATGATCTTTTTGCATTCACTTCCATGAATGGGCCACACATAAGAGCGGATTGTCCCGAACGCGAGTTTTTCATCAACGGGATTATCTTGC
>JBDHQC010000051.1:0-11210 GCA_039806815.1 Parachlamydiales bacterium | reverse complement strand
GATCCCACTATCGGAGATTTTGCTCGCAACACCCAAAAAATCATCGATGCAATTAAAAAGGCACAGTTCCAAAACGCACAATTTATCGTTTTTCCGGAACTTTCTATCTGTGGCTATATGCCAGAAGACCTTCTTTTATTTTCTGATTTTATTGAACACTGTGAAAAAGCACTCTCTGAAATTGTACGACATACAAAAGACATTTGCGTAATTTTAGGTCTTCCAAGAAATCATCCTGGAAAGGGAAAACCTCTTTTAAATAGTGCTTGTGTCATCTATGACGGACAAATCATCGGGTTTCAGGACAAGATGAACCTTCCGACATACGACGTTTTTGATGAAAGTCGGTATTTTGAAAAAGCATGCGAACAGCACGTCTTTCCCGTTCATGGCAAAAAAATAGGAGTAACCATCTGTGAAGACATTTGGACAGAATGCAATGCATTTTGTGAAAATAGATACCACACAAGACCAATAGGGTTTTTTCAAAACAAAAACCTCGACCTCTTTGTCAATATTTCTGCATCGCCATATTCACTTGGGAAAACATCGATCCGCAAAAATCTTGCCCAAATATGTGCCAAAACATTGAACTGCCCTACAATCATATGCAACCAAGTTGGAGCACAAGATGGATTATTATTCGATGGCACGAGTATTTATATCACACCTGATGGCAAAAGCTGTGTTGAGTTAAAAAGTTTTGATAAGGATTTCGCCATCATTGATACAGAGAATGTGTATGCAAAAGAAAAAGAAATCTTTGTTCCGGAAAAAGAACTTTTTTATGCCCTGCAAATGGGACTTTCTGACTATTTTAAAAAGCAAAACTTTTCAAGAGCAGTAATTGGACTTTCTGGAGGCATCGATTCTGCATTAGTTACCTACCTTGCCGTTCAGGCACTTGGTAAAGACAATGTTTTAGGCGTTCATATGCCTTCACAATTTACATCAAAAGAAAGTACGCACGATGCAATCGAATTTGCCCATCGTTTAGGCATAAAAATGATCACAATCCCTATTGAATCGTCTTTTAATGCCATACATAAAGGGTTGGATAAAGTTTTCGACATTTCTACTTTTGGAGTAGTCGAAGAAAATCTTCAGGCTCGAATTCGTGGAATGATATTACTTTCGATCGCGAATAAAGAAGGCTATCTCGTATTAAATACGAGCAACAAAAGTGAACTTGCAGTTGGATATAGCACGCTCTATGGCGATTCTTGCGGTGCAATTTCTATCCTTGGTGATGTACTTAAGCATCAGATCTATTCAATTTGTCATTGGATCAATGAGACACATGAAAATCCAATTCCAAAAAGAATACTCGAAAAAGAACCCTCTGCAGAGCTTCGGCCGAATCAAAAAGATACAGATACGCTTCCTCCCTATGACATCCTCGATAAAATTGTAGAAGAATACGTTGTGTTACAAAGATCTTGTGACGATATTGCTCTTAGAACCGGTTTTGATAAAAATCTCATTCAAGAAATGATCCATAAAATTCACGTAAGTGAATTTAAAAGAAGGCAATGTCCTTTAAGTCTACGCGTAAGCGAAAAAGCGTTTTCATGTGGAAGAAAAGTCCCAATTGTTCAACGTTATCAGTAGTTCTGGCTAAATAATTTCCTCGTCTATATTATTTTTCTGAACAGCGTTCACAAAAAATTTCAAAACATAACTTAATAGGTAATATTATGACGACTACGTTGCCCCCGGAAATTTGGGAGATAATTTTACATAATCCAAGTCTAAATAGTAAAGATTGCTGTAACACAAGACTCGTTTGTTCAGATTTTAACGAACTTTCAAAACGCAAACCCTTATTTAAAGTTTGTCAATTTAATAGATGGGTAAAACAAATTCTCGACATATCAAAAGAAAATATTCTCTTACAAAAGCTTGGCATTGTTTGGCTTAAAACATGTGCAGAGTATTTTGATAAGTACAATTCCGGAACACTACTCCCCTTCGATAAATTTTGCATTTCTGTTGTTGAGTATCGCAATATTTTTTCAGAAATAATTTCATGTGAAACAAAATTTAAAAGACGACTTAATGGATCCCAATTGCTTCCTCCTGAATTCTTTTTAAAAAAGCTCTATCCAAATGACATCGAGTTATTAAAACATCAATGTTCTGAAGAATTTACACCAGGTAAATCGAAGTTAACCTTATCTGATGTTGAAAAAATTTCTTCATTATTTCCGGAGTGCATCATATGTGAAACCAATCGTTCGATCATAGACGAACAGCTCTCACGAGCAATAAGGCTTGAGCATGCAACGACTCTTGTTTGGACATTGAGACCTTCAGAAAGTGAACCTGGGCGCATCGTTGTTTCTTCGATAAATCTTGCAAAAACAGATCATCTGTTAATA
This sequence comes from Parachlamydiales bacterium, assembly GCA_039806815.1. GTDB lineage: Bacteria > Chlamydiota > Chlamydiia > Chlamydiales > FEN-1388 > JBDHQC01. The sequence goes on along the minus strand of JBDHQC010000051.1, from coordinate 8,829 downwards.
AGCACTGAAGGTTTCGTTGCCCAACTCTGCACAAATTTATCTGGGAAACCAAAGACAAAGACATTGTCTCAAATTTTTAAAGATCATGGAATTCCTATCGATCCAAACCAAAAGCTTACTAAAGAAAAGATAGAAGAAAGAAAACGTACAGTATTAGATGAGATTGAACTTTTACATGCTGAAAAGCAAATTACATTCTGTCCTAAAATAAATCGCGCTCAAGCAGAAAATTTACTCAAAGGACAAAATGACGGCGTTTTTCTCTTACGATATTCTTCAAGTTCGACGATTGACGAACTCTCACTTGTTATTAGTGTTAAAAGTAATGAGTCTTATAAACACATAAAAATAGACATTCACCCCACAAGAGGCATGCTTTTGATTAACAAGATGCTCTATAGCACGTTTTCGACTTACTTGGAATACGCAAAAAAAGCAGGATTTCTTGATTTGCCATTAGTTGAAGCCGAATAATTTTTCAAAATAATCTAGATTAATTTTTCTCGAAAAATGTACCCTCGTGAACGATTAAAAACGAGGGTATTTTGTGAGATATCTGTTCTTATTCCTTTTTCTTCATTGCAACATCTCATACGCCAAAGACGTTGCCGTGGTTCCTCCTGGCGACTACGAAATGAATCAGGCACTTTTTACCTATGACAAGAAGGTACCAGAATCACAACAAAGTTTTTGGAAAATTCTCGATAAATTGTTACGCAGAGAAAGATCAAAACTTCGAGTGAGTAATCTCGGAGAACTTAGGACCCGTTCATCGACTAAGAAAGCACTTCGTAGAACTTCTTTTTTCATATGCAACAACGAACCACAATGGGCCTGTGGTAATTGGAAACAACTCTTCAAACGAATCCCATTGAATAGACGCGTCTTAATTTTATGGGAACCTCCTGTTGTTATCCCTTGGCAATATACAGAAGAAACATTTGCTCAATTTGGAAAAGTCCTTACTTGGGATGATGGACTTGTCGACAATAAAAAGTTCTTCAAGTTCCAATATCCAACCTTACAGCCGATGATTTCCGATCGTCCTTCATTTTCAGAAAAACGACTTCTTTGTCAGATGAGTGGACATAAATCTGCAAATGGCCATTTTGACTCGGAACTTTATACAGAAAGGCATCGAGCAATCCATTATTTTGAACAGTATCCAGAAATTGAGTTTGATTTTTTTGGGCCTGGTTGGGGAAATGAGCATTATCGCAATTATAAAGGAACACCTCCTGATACGATCGGCACATTAAAAAAGTACAAATTCAGGTTATGTTTTGAAAACATGAAAAATATACAAGGATACATAACGGAAAAGATATTCCATACCTTTCAAGCAGGATGTGTTCCTGTATATTGGGGAGCATCAAATATATCAAAACATATCCCGGAAAACTGTTTTATCGCATTTGATCCGAATGAAGGATACGATGCACTTATACGAAAACTCAAAAGCATGCCAGAGAACGTCTATAATCAATATATTGCAAACATCGATGCGTTTTTAAAAAGTGCAAAAGCACAGGAGTTTTCACAAAAAGGTGTTGCTTTGCAGATAAAAAATGCTTTGTTCCCAAAAAAACGACACACAAGAAAAAGGCAAAAGGAATGAAATACCTGTTGTACTCGATAGTTCTTGCGATGAATTTTTCTTTATTTGGTCTTGATATAGCAATCATACCTCCAGATGTCTATCAACTGTATCAAGGAATGTACGAATACGAGCCCAACATTCCAGATCAATACCAGAATTTCTGGAAACACTTAGATAAACTCGTAAGAATTGATGGATTACGCTTACAAGTTCACGACTTTTCACTTCCCATGCAAGACATTCCAGACGAAACAAAACATCTTTACATCTTCAACAATATCCCCCGATGGGTAGACAAGCATTGGGAGTTAAAAATAGCACCTATTCAAAAAGAAAAGCGCGTATTGATCATGTGGGAGCCACCTGTTTTCATGCCATCGATGTATGCAAAGCATACATATTCTCTTTTTGATAAAATATTTACCTTTGATGATTCTTTAGTCGACAACGTCAAATTCTTCAAATTTAATTATCCTGTTCTTCGACAGATGATCGAAAATATTCCAAGGTTTTCACAAAAAAAGCTTCTTACACAAATATCTGGAAAGAAAACCGCAAACGGTCACTTTTCCAAAGAACTCTACTCTGAACGCTTAAAAGCGATTCGCTTTTTTGAAAAGCACCCCGAATTCGAATTTGAATTTTACGGAACGGGCTGGAATGCAAATAAATATCGCAACTATAAAGGTGCACCCACTGACAAAATTGAAACATTAAAAAATTATAAGTTCAGCTTGTGTTTTGAAAATACAAAAAATGTAAAGGGCTATATTACGGAAAAGATTTTTGATTGCTTTGCAGCAGGCTGCGTTCCTGTGTATCTCGGGGCATCAAACATTTCAGAGTATATTCCAAAAGACTGCTACATTGAATTTGAACAAGATAAAGGATATCCAAATCTCCTCATCGAACTCATAACGATGAATGATGAGCGCTACAATCGCTATCTTAAAGCAATACGTCGTTTTCTCAATAGTAATAAGGCAAAAAAGTTTTCGCACGAATACGTAGCAAGGATGATCTATAAGGCATTGATTAAAAAACCTGAACCTTCAAACGAGGCAACATGACGCTTTCTCCTTTATCAAAAGAAGCAACCCAATTAAAACCGGGAATGTACGAGCATTATAAGGGCAATCGATACGAAGTCATAGGCGTTGCTCGAAATTCTGAATCTCTTGAAGAATGCGTCGTCTATAGGGCTCTTTATGGGGATAGAGACCTTTGGGTTAGGCCTTTGAAGATGTTTTTAGAGTTCGTTTTTATCGAAGAAAGAGGTGAAGTTCCTCGATTTCGATATATTGGAAGCTAGGCTACAAAGCAGCACTTTGCGGGAAGATTTGCGTGCCTTGAGTATTCAGTTTTGTTTGTAAGCTCTTTGAAAGCGCAAGAAAGTTGGTATTAAAGCGATAGATGACCTGTAATTTTTTAAGTTTTGCAAGCTCATCAGGAAGCTTTGTAAGAGGATTTCGAGAGACGTCTAAAAACCTTAACGATTGTAATCCTTTAATTTCTCCTGGAACGACCGAAATTTTATTATCTGTAATTCTCAAAAATTCCAAGTTTGTAAGGGTACACAGACTTATGGGAAATTCTGTAAATTTATTTTCCTGAAGACACAAATTTTGCAATGCGGTTAATCCTCCGAACCGTTTTGGAAGACTTATAATTCTATTTCCCTCTAGATGGAGTACTGAAAGCGATCGTAAATTTTCAATTTCTTTTGGAATATGACAGATCCGATTGTATGCGATATAGAGCTCTTTTAATTCCGATAAAAAGCATATGCATCCTGGAAGGTTTTCAAAACGATTGGATGTAAGGACTAAAGTTTGTAAAGACTGAAAGTGCAAAACAGATTCCGGAAGTGAAAAAAGAGCATTATCATAGAGGTGCAATTTTTTAAGATTTGTAAAATATCCAATTTCCTCCGGCAATAATGTAAGGTGACATCGATTTAAATGGAGTTCTGAAATTCCTTCTATAAAGGATTGGTTTTCTATAAACCAATTCCGAATGCTATCTGCGTTTGTTAAATGTGGCACTTTTTGCTGACACTCAAGTCTATCCCATAAACGAATGAGGTTTTGATCTGAAACTCGCTTATAAGCTGTATGCCAAAATGTAATCTTATTGGGAGGTGCTTCTATATCACTACAATCGATTCCGTGATACGTCCGAAATAAGTCGTATATTGCTTTTGAAGAAAGTGTTTTTGATACAAATTCGCGTATAGGGAAAAGCCCTTTAGAAGCAACGAAACAGAGTACAGCATACTCCTGGATATTTCTTTCCTTTTTTCCCTCATTCGAAATACCAAACTGATACGACATAACTTTATCGAAAAGACTGCAACATGGGTTGAGTGTTAATTTAGAAAAATCTTGCGTAATTGAGTGTATAGAGTAAGTTCTTTCGCGTTGTTCGAGATGAGTTGCTTGCATGATAAAGTCCTCCGTTAGGAAACTCAAAGCAAGTATTGGAATTTTTGGCTATTTTTTCAATCAGGATTGTTTACTGTCAAATAAAGCATCTTCTTCCCAAGAAAAGTGTAAACGCATAAGCCCAGAGGAGCAAATTCCTCAGACAACTCCATGATGCCAAGATGCGAGAACCCTGAATTTTAATTCCTTGCAGTGTCCCATTAGCGCAATTTAACACAAAACCATTGTAAAAAGGGCTAATCGTAATCGAATTAAACAATATATATTCTCCTCATTTAGCAATATATTCAATAAGTGTATATGAATTATTTTAATTTGGTTTATAATAAAGATGTAGATATTAGTTAGAGGATTTTATGACAAATGTAACAGCAGGCGGTGGGAATCTACCGTCAATTCCTGAAGGTTCTACTCCGTCTACTACAGTTGTTCGAAAGAGCCAACTTGGGACACAGTATGCGAAGGGAATGGCGACTAGAAGGGTCGAAAAACAAGCAATAACTAAATCAGATGTCGATACTCAGAGAGTAATAGGGATTAAACTCCCTTCTTCTCCAGTTTCAGGAGACATTAAATCTATCTCTCAATCTCACTCACCTCCTACCACTGTTCCTCATTCAACAGAACAAGGGAAAAATAGGGCCGTTGCAACGTTAGGAGATATTGCCATTCAAAAGGAAGTAACAGAAGAATCTCTTTGTGAAACTTATAACACAGCACTAGACGAAGCTGGGGATGACCTTTTTAAAAGAGCTAGTCTAGGTCAAGGAGGTATTTCACATGAGAACATATACCTTGAGGAAAGAGAACCTCCTGTAACACCTAGTCCTCAACAATCTCGGAAAAATTTTTGATAATACACCTCCTCTCTCTGAAACTCCCCCAAAAGAAGCACCTTCCATTAGTGAAGGGCAAAAGACCGAACAGACCAAAAGTGCTAGACAAAAGTTTGCCGATTTTGTGCATAAAAAGATTTTTTTCCCTCACCAAGGGACCGACGAAGTCGATCATAAACAAGCTACAGCAACGTTCAATCATGAACATAGTATAATAGTAGCAAATCACATGTATAACATATTTAAAGAAGAGACTGGAAAAGATTGGGATAAAAGTGCCAAGAGTATAGTCAATTATCTTCATGATCCAGATCGAGAACCTCCGACAAGAAAACAAATACAAGAATTTCTTAAAAATCGGGTAGAAGATCTATCAACATTCACTACCATGGACAAGGAAACCTGGATTGATCACGTTGTCGCACTCTCAGACAGGATAAGTGAAATGAAATTCGAAAATTCAATAGAAAAGCCGCTTATAGTCGATAGAAAAGATGGACTTCCTCACCAAATAAATTGCCGATATTTTGAATCTGAAGAAGCACAAATGGATCCAAATAAACCAACCATGGTTGTATTCCACGGGAATATGGGCACTGGAGACGACATGATTGATACTGCTTTATTTTATAAAAACCAGGGATGGAATGTCGTATCAGTCACCATTGGTGGATATCCTGGAAGCGATCAAGGAATTGCCACTACTGAAGCAACAACAATTCAAGATGCCCATGCTGTTTTAAGAGATCTTGAAAGCAAAGGAGTTAAAACCATTGGTATACATGGTCATTCTATTGGAGGAACTGTCGCTATGCATGCGTCCCAGCTTAGTAATAGTGTTAAAATTGTAATTGCAGATAAGACACTTAATTCCGGAAAAAGCGTGGCTGCAAATTTCACTGGAAACATGGCAAGAAAGATACTACAAACAAGAGCTCTTCATCCTGCATGGGCAGTTAGGGGTTTTATAAAAAAAGCTCTTAATATTGGGGAAGAAGTTAAAGGAATCACAGACGAAAATGGTAATCCAATTTCTTATAAAACTGATGGTTTAGATAATAAAAAAAAGGCGGGATTATTCGGCGGTATTTTTGTTGCTATTGGGGGAAATCAAGATGAACTCATGGCAAAGGAATATAGTAGAAAATCTAAAAAATTTACTGATAACTTAGGTGTAGATCTAGTGCTTGCTCATAACAAAGGCACTGCTAAAGACAAAAAGAAGTCTTTTTATTATGGAACAGATGAACCGCATATATCAGGTATAGATGTAAGTATTGCACTAGACATTAAAAATAGACTGAAAGAAGCCAAAGCATCATAATCTCCCCGTAAACCTAATAACATCGACCCCTGACTTTTGGAGTTTTTCTGATGTTGGAATTGGCACACAAGACAAGGGGGTGCCTTCGAGAGCAAGGCAGGTCAAGCATTCTAACTTCATAAGAGCAAAATTGATCTTTACGAGAGGGTTATACGAGAGATCTAGGGTTTTTAAAATCTCTAGTTTTTCAAATTCTCCCGGCAATTCTTTTATATAATTTGAAGAAAGGTTCAGAATCCTCAAATTTTCAAGTGTACAAATAACCATGGGAAATTCTTTGAGTTGGTTATTCATAAGGGCAAGATATTTTAAATTTTCAAGTTTGGAAATAGTATCCGGTAATTTCGATAATCTATTTGAAGAAAGGTTCAAAACCTTTAAAGATTCAAGTTCTGAAATGGATTCTGGAATGTCTGTCATCACATTAGAAGCCATATCGAGCAGAATAAGTCCTTTCAATTTGCAGACACTATCAGGTATTGTCGTAAATGCATTTGCAAAAAGGTCGAGGGCTTTTAACTTTTCTTGAGCAGAAAGCCAATCCGGTAATGAAAAAAGGCCATTATTTGAAAGATTAAGTGCTCTTAGACTGACACAATATTGGAGTTCTTTTGGAAGATAGGTTAAAGTTGCTCGACTTAAGTCGAGCTTTTTTAAATTGCCAAATGAATAGCGACGCTCGAAGAACCAGCGTCTTATTTCTTCTTTCTGTTGTAATTTTGGAACTTCAAAATCCTGTTGCAATCTTTGAAAGACCTTCACGAGGTTCACATCATTGACTTTAGCAAGAACCCTTCTCCAGAACAATTCTTCAGAAAGACCAAAATCAAGATCAGAAGAATCAATGCCATGGTATTCTTTCAATAGTCTTGCGATATCAGTAAATGACAACTTTTTTTCTTCAAGAACGGTTTCAGGAAAAATTTGATGTTCACGTATAAACACTACACTATTAAATCGAATCATTGCTTGAACATCAATCGTTCCTCTTGGCAATTCCTCAAGTTGTTCGGGAATCGTTTTTTGAACGAGTGCAACTCTTTGTGTGAGATCGAGTTTTTGAAATTGCTCCGTCACAGACTCTAAAATTGTAATACAAACTTCTGGCACTTGAAAAATCGATAAAACGCTCAAAACCATACATGTCTACTCGTTAATCATATCCGCAGCATTATTACTGCGGACTATTTTTTTAAACAAGTTTCTTAAGTGCTTTGTTTATGAATTTTATCTAAAAGTAACTTTTCAAGATGAGAAAATCCCCTTTCTTGCGCAATTAGCAAAGAGGATTTTCTATCCTTGTTAATCAAAAGAGGATCTGCATTATAGGAAAGAAGGAGCTCAACCATCTCTTTTTCGTTGTGAACGCACGCGGCATGTAAATGCGTTCCATAAATATATTGTCCATCTGTTGCAGAACCATGCTCCAATAAAAGTTTAGCAATATCAAAATTTGCATGATTCAATGGCAATGTTGCCTGGCTATTTCTTACATTGGGATTTGCACCATATTGTAAAAGAAGCTCAACTGTCGGATAAGATCTTTTCCAAGAAGCAAGAAGCAATGGCGTGTTCTTTTCGCCTGTTTTTCCTTGAACATGTACATTTGCTTTACTTTCTATGAGGATCTTTGACGTGCTTTCAAAGTTGTTGGCACAGGTAAGAAGTAATGGTGTCTCACCAAATTCGTTTTCAGCGTTTACGTCAAAGTTATTCTCTAAGAGCATCCTCACAAGAGCGTTTCTCTTTTCTTCTGTTACTTCTTGATTGCGACAAGCGCAATGGAGTAATGAATTGAATTTGAAATTTTCTTCTTTTGTATAGTCTATTTTAGATATAAGAAACTCAACAACATCTCTATGACCATTGAAGCATGCTATATGGCAAGGTGTGCGACCTAAAACATCTCGTAAAGTCACATCTGACACCTCGTAAAGGAATTCAACAGCTTCGAGGTGACCATATTTTGCAGCTAAAAATATAGGGGTTTCGATGTGAGAACTCGACTGCAAAGAATTTGCTCCTTTTTCTAAAAGCATCTTAATAATTACAGGGTTTCCTTGCGAAGAGGCAAGATGTAACGGTGTCACAGAACTAAGCGACGCAGTTGTATTAACGTTTGCACCTTTTGCAAGAAGAAGCTCTACGATTCGCTCATCACCTTTTATACATGCACAGTGAAGCGCTGTGTATCCAAGATATCCGCACAAACGAGATGCGACATTTGCATGGTTAAGTGGCTCAAGTAAGAGTTTTGCTATCTCATAAAAACCTTTTTCACAAACCATTGCAAGAAGCCCATTGTTCTTTTTGTCAGACTGATCCGGATTTGCTCCCAGTTTAATGAGAAGCTCCACTGCTTGCGTGAAGTTTTTTAAGCAAGCAATACCGAGCGCAACATCAATTTCTCGTTGTTCTTTTTTTATAAATATCTCGACGATCTTTGCTGTGCGCTCTTTATCCTCTTTTTGATATGCGCCCTGAAGATTTGCAAAGAGTTTGAAAATTTCTAATTGTGGAAACAGATCCTCTTTTTTATCTTCAAAAACATCGGAAAAAAGCTCATCTGCCATATCTGCAAATAACGCTTCTTGCTGAAAGTAATTTAGTGTTTCGATTTTTGCT
>JBDHQC010000050.1:0-11228 GCA_039806815.1 Parachlamydiales bacterium | reverse complement strand
GTTTGCAATAGATAATCCTCTCTTTAATCGAGACAATTGCTTAGAGCCAATCGTTATGCTTCGAGATCGACTTTCTCAAAATGGCTATGAATTACGACAAGCGCATCAACTTTCAGATCTTGGTGAATTTGAATATCTCCTCATTTTCGAGGTCTTTCCGGAGCAAATTGCCCAGTATGCGAAATATCCTAAAGAAAAACTCATTCTCTTTTTGTGGGAACCTCCATCTGTATTGCCAAATAATTATAACCGCGCTTTCCATCAATATTTTTCAAAGATCTATACGTGGAATGATGAGCTCCTGGACAATAAAAAGTACTTCAAGCTGTTTTATCCGGTGTTACATCCAATGGTTCAGGAAAGGCCATCATTTGATGCAAAGAAATTTTGCACACTTATAGCATGCAATAAAAATTCTTCCTATCCACAAGAACTCTATTCTGAACGCCGTAAGATCATATCGTTCTTTGATGCATTTCACAGTCAGGATTTTGATTTATATGGCAAATGGTGGGATGACGCATACAAAGTCTATCGAGGCTCTGTAGACAAAAAAGTCGATTGTTTGAAGTCTTATAAATTTGTGATTGCATATGAAAACGTAAAAGGCATTCCCGGGTATGTCACAGAAAAAATTTTCGATTGCTTTCAGGCAGGGTGCGTTCCTGTATATTTAGGAGCACCGAACATTGCTGAATATATACCAGAAAATTGTTTTATCGATCGGCAAGGATTTGAAAATGATGAAGCCTTATATACATATTTAAAAAATATGGATGCTGAAGAATATCAAACATACATAGATAACATTCAATGCTTTCTCGAGAGTAAAAAGGCTTTACAATTTTCAAAGGAACATTTTGTTGATACTGTCACCAATTGCATTTTAGAGTCATCAAAGCAACATGAGGATATCTATGCGCAAATAAAAGATATAACTCATCCAACAGATGATGATTACCGCCTCATTCAAAACTATCTCGAAAATGGTAGAAGAGACGATATCAGTGCTTTACATGATTACAATTACGAATACGTTTCGAGGACATTTAAAATTATTGGGAATGGAAAGGAGGAAATTCCTCGTTTTGATATGATAGCTTGTAATTGCCGAGACTCTGATCGCGAAAACTGCGTTTTAATTTATTCTTCTTTCAACAGAAATTATCCGAAAGGCTTACAAAGACTTGTTCAGCACATAAGAGATTCTGATTTTAAAGGACACGTTCTTTATCGTATAGGAGGATGGCCTGATGTAGAAAGAGGATCTTTAAAACTTTCCCATGTTCCGTATGCATTTAAACCATGCTTTTTCAAGGAAGCAGAAAGCCTTGGATTTAAAAAAGTATTGTGGCTCGATACGTCGATTATTCCTCTCGTTAGCTTGAACGATATTTTTAAAATGATCGCTGAAAATGGGTATTTTGTAATGGGAAATACGCATATGATCGGCCCTTATATCAATGAAAGCGGTGCAAACTACTTTGGGATGACACGAAACGATACATACAAAATACCGAGCTGTTCTTCCGGGATACTAGGGATTGACTTTGCAAATGAAAAAGGAAAGAACATCATTGACCTGTGGTATAAGGCAGCGTGGAGTAAAGAAGCATTTTTTACCCCTCGACCGGATCAAACAGCACTCTCTATTATTTTATATCAATTAGGCATATCTGACTTTGTTAGCATCGAAAAGCTTCCTCATGGACGAGAAGAGATAAAGCCGGATTCTCTTCTCTTACTCGATAGATTATACGTTCACTATGCAGAAAACTTGAGTTGAAAAATTGTACCATTGTAATTATAGATTGAGATATGTCTAAGGAGGAACTCTATGCGCAGATTTTTTACACTTATCTTTTCTATGCTCTTGATTGCGTCAAATCTTACATGTGCTCCTGAACTTCGTTCGTACGAATATCTCTCTGAGAATCTTTGGACAGATCACGTAAAACATACAAAAAAGCTCTTAGATCTAATGCAGGATGTCTCTTTTCTCGAATTGGGAGTCGGTGAAGGAACAAAATTTTACCTCGACAACTGCAAGGAAGTAACTTCATTAGAGCTCATCGATGCAAAAAATGGTGGGCCAAACGAAGATTATTATAATCAATGCCTTGAGCTCTATAGCACATATCCAAATTGGCATCCAATTCTATATCGATGCACAAAAGCAATTGACGATGCAGTCCAAGTAGCACTTGAACAAAATATCAATCCGCTTTCAGTAAATACTGCATATCAATATGAAATAGAATCAATTTGCGATAACATTTTTAAGAATAAAAATTTCGACATTGTGCTGGTAGATCCAGGAGTATTGGTACGAGGGTCATTTGTGAATGAACTTTTTGGTCGGGTAGATGTTATAGTTGCACACGATGTATCTAACCATCCTAAGATTTATGGTTGGGAATGGGTCAATACGCCCCCTGATTATGAAAGAATATGTTTTTTGGAAGGATCAGGAACTGCTTTTTGGATAAAGAAAACTCGATTGGATCTCATCGACGCTTTAAAACAATATCCTCATACTCCGTAGGTGTAAATCATGCGTAAACTGATTGTATTGTTTGTTTTATCAATTGGAACACATTTTTTTACGCTTCATTGTTTTGAGATAAATAGGGTTATCGTTTCATCAAATAACGATGAAACGTATATCCAGTTTTGGCCTATTGTTGCCCCCATTTGGCAAAAGATGGGTTTTCGACCAACTCTTGCACTCATTGGAGATGAAAATTGTAAAGTTGATACGAAGATAGGCGATGTCGTTCGCTTTTCCCCGATTCCAGGAGTGCCAGAATCTCTTCATGCACAAGCAATACGTCTTTTATTACCCGTTCTTTTCCCCGATGACAATTGCTTAATTTCAGATATCGATATGTTGCCTATATCCAAAAAATATTTCGTCGAGGGAGCTCAAAAGTGTCCGGAGACTGCTTTTCTAGTCTATAGGGATGAGGCTTATAGTTCTTGTGAAAAAAAGTATCCCATGTGTTATTTTGCAGCAAAAGGAAAAGTCTTCAGAGATATCTTCCGAGTTATTTCAAAATCGCAAATTCAGAACATGATCAAGTCATGGAGTAAACTAGGGCATGGTTGGAATACAGACGAAATCATTCTGTATCAATACGTTAATGAGTGGGAAAAAAAGGGCGGCCATCTCTTTCGTTTGGGTCATGGGGTGGGACCTCGACTAGATCGCCTCTATTGGGATGAACAAACAAAATTACTTGAAATTTCGCGATACATAGACTGTCATTGCCCAAGACCATATATCATAAATAAACGTTCTATCGATACTGTTGTAAAGGCTATACATAAGTTTTTGGCAAAGAAAACAATGCCAAAAACTATAAAAAAGTCTCCAAGGAAGATGAAGAATTAATCTTTTCGTATCCAGACGATACATCGCTCGATCAATGAATTTGATAACACTTCCAGAGTCTCGGAGCACGTTACCGGAGCTTCTTCATAAGTCAGTGCTGATTTGCAAAAAGTTATAAAGATGCATGTTATGCTGTACATTCGTTCTACAACATTTTCTGCATAATTCATGAAGAGGGGATTTTGTTCTTCACTCAATGCGATACTGTCTTCTTGAGTTTGTGCTCGTTCTACTTGGATTTGTTGTACTTGACTTGTTTCTATTTGGTTTTGTTCTACTTGCTTTGGTTCAACTTGTTCTTGTTCATCATCGTTATCGATGTAAATTACTTGAGGTGACTCTGTTGTAGATTTTTCTTTTTCGCCTTCTTCTAAATCGACATAGTGAATAGCAGGGGACGAAATCTCTTTTCCATGCTGGGCGTTTCCAGAATCATCGAGGGTAATTGCATCGATTGCACTTTCTGCAACGGATCTGATTTTTGCAATTACTCCATTCAAAGACATCAAGCTTTTTTTGTCTAAGTGCGAAGTGTCTGTTAAGATTCCCACTTTGAATACTTCTTGTAAGAATTCGATAGGTGTTCCGGAAGCAATTGCTTCGAAAATTGCAGCTTCTTTTTCTTGATAAAATTCCTTTCCTATTTTGTTTTGGGAAGCTTTTTCGATATTATCGATTGAAACCACATCTTGTAAGATATCGAAAGGTAGAAGATTTTCTTCTTTTTCAAAACTGATGTCTCCAATTTGAGATTTCAAATGATTAGGGCAGATGTGTTGAAGTCTTTCATAGGTGTTTTTTGAACGTTGGTATTGTCGCAATGCCACTAGTACTTGCAAGAGTCCATTATCGTTTGTAGAAGTTGAAAAATATGTTTTGTTCTCTCTTGGCTGTATGTTTGAAACACTCGATTTAATGGCGTCGAGATTATCTTGTACTGTTTTGACAAAATCATTTCCGGATTCTAATGCCGTAAGTGCTACACGATCATCTAAAGAAATATCGGGATTTGTCATAAGTTTTATAAGGTTCTCAAGTTCAGATGGAACCTGGGCAGTAAATGGATTAGTTCTGTTATCAACTTGATTCATATCAAATACCTTAATATTAATTAATAGATAAAATTATAATATAATATTATAATATAATATTATAATTAAAGAGAAATTAACTTACATTATGTTTTAGTATAGAGGATAGAATGAAAAAAAAGACTTTCTGCGAGAAAGTCTTTTTTTTAGAAGAAATTTAGTATGAAAAACCCTCAAAGGTCAAATAGATCCCAATAATGAACATAAGGCCAGAAAGTATATTTGGCCACATGTGATGTCGTCCGCCAAATATCTTTGAGGCAACTTTCAATGCAATTTCAGGGAAAAGAATTCTGAAGGCACCTGAAATGACCATGATCCATCCAAGTATGGTAATGATACACTTCCAATCAACTACCCAGATATTATGTACTTGAATCACCAATAAGCCGGCAACTAAAGCGATAAAACCAGTAAGAAAGAGCACGACGGGTTGTTGCTGAAGGTTTTGCCAAAATCGATGATAGAGCTTTTGGTTTATCAGTACGCTTAAATAGATTACGATCATAGTGATCCCAAATACTCTTGCGAGAAGAATTGAGGTGTCCATGAAAGATCCTCCTGTTCGTTTATTTCTTATTTATAATAAATATTTTATTTTTTCAATTATCTTCCGAATTAGGTTGTAAATCTTCTTTGATACCTTGGCATAGGCGCATAAGTCCTATGGGCAATTGATCGATATCTCCTGAGATTCGTCCATGGCTTAAAAACGCTCCATAGTTAAAACAGTAAATGTTTTTAAGAAATGGAGCGTTTCCTTTGACTTTTTCCAAAAATTGGAAATGTTTCCCAAGATAAGGAAAGCCTTTTAGTCTTTCACAAATCTCGGGATACACGTCTTTCCATGTAAGAATTTGATCGGAAATCTTTGAAATTTCTGAAACCCCGGCTACATCTACTTTATATCCCGTAGCAAGAATGATCAAATCCGTTTTAAATTTTCCTCTATTTGTTTTTATGACTAATGAGTCTCTTGGAACAATTTCATAAATTTTTGTATCGCGATACACTATGAGCTTTTTACAATTTTCTAAGCAATCAACGTGTTCTTTTAAAGGAGGTATCCCTGAGTTCATCATGCTCTCAAATATTTTTGCCTTTAATTCGTCGTCAAGTGCATAAAATTTTTGCCAGTAAGGGAACCGAGAAAAAAGATTAACCGTAGGCAAAAGATCTCTTCGCATAACCAGTTGAACGGTCTTCGCTTCATTTTCTAACGTAGTGAAGATTACATCGAACGCAGAAGGTCCTGCACCAATAATGCAAACTCTTTTATCTTTAAAAATTGCAGGATCGATAACTTGCCCGGTATGAAAGTATAATGAACGTGGAACTGTGCTCATAAAAGATGGAATCGTAAAACCACCAAAGCCGGATCTGCCTGTAGCAAGGACCAATTTTTTTGTAAGCACTTCTCCTTTGTCTTTAAACGAAAGACGCAAAAGATCATTTTCAGGAACAATTGATTCTAAGTGCCATTCGTTTAGGACTGGAAGTTCTAATTCATCGCGATACCATTGTAGATACTCTGCCCATAAAGGAGAAGAAACATGAGTTAAGTTGTCCCAGTCCTTATATGTCGATGTATACCATTGTTGAAACTCGAGCTTTGGGACGTGCAAACTTAAAAAGTTGAGGCTTTCTTTTGATGACCGAAGGTATTTCATGCGTGCAGTCGTACACCATGGACCCTCACAATTTCTTTTTGCCGATTCAAAAATTGCGACGTTATACATATTATGTTTTTGAAGACTGAATGCAAGGCTTAAACCCACGTGTCCTCCACCAATAATTGCAACATCTAAAGGTTCTGAATTTTGAGTTTGAACACCTGCAGTAACGCAAGAAAGTGCAAAAGTACAATGGAAAAATACAAAGAAAAATAGGTTCTTCATAGTCAATGCCCTGTTTGTTTTGCATAAACCTACCTGAATAGATAGAAAATTGCTTGTTGAAAAAAAAATTGAATTTTATATGTTAGAAAAATGGAGGAGATTTTCATGAAATATAAGACTTTCTTTCTGTTAGCAAGCGTTTGGTTTTCATTGAATACCGGCGATATAAGTGCTGCTACCTTAAGTGTTCCTGTCAGTGTTCAAAATAACAATGGGTATGGAGCAGCATTTTGGGATGTGTCTTCAGGATCTACAAGAGATGTGTTTGTAGCTACTGAGCAAACTGGCACATGGGATTCTACGACTCAAATTTCTACAATAGGTCAATATTCCTTTGGTCCTGTTTCGGCAATTACAAGCACCGGAGACATCATAGCGGTGTGGTCTGTATTAGATAGTACGACACATAATCAGCTTCTTTACTATGCAACACTTCCTCATAGTGGATCATGGAGTACGCCAACTTTACTTTCTGACCCAACGACATCAGTTCGCAATGGATATACAGTTCAAATTGATGATAGCGGCGATATATTAGTAACGTGGAATTGGTTTTCTCCGTCGACATTTCAAAACCATATTTCTGCAGCAACAGGCTCATTCGGAGGTGCACTTACCACCGTACAATTAAATTAAAGTTTTAAAAACGGCCTTCAAAGAAATTTGAAGGCTCTAGTAACTTTATAGGGTTTATGTTATTTCAAGATAGAAAAGATGCAGGCCTTCAGTTACTTTCAAAGCTTCAAAAATTTAAGAAATTAAAGGAATGAGTTGTGATAGGACTTCTACGCGGAGGCGTAGTTACAGCATTTGAAATAGCACAAGGGCTCGAACTTCCTCTCGATGTTGTTTTTCCACGTAAAGTAGGAGCTCCTTTTAATCCTGAGCTTGCATTGGGTGCTGTCTGTGAATCAGGCCAAGGTGTATTTAATCAAGATTTAATCTCCACGGCAAACGTAAGCGAAAAATATCTGCAACAAGAAATTGCAAAGGAAGTACAAATCGCAAGAGAACGACTTGAGACGTACCGCAAGTTTGCTCAAAAAATGGAATTAAAAGGAAAAACTGTCCTCATAGTAGATGATGGAATTGCAACGGGGGCAACGATGAAAGCTGCAATTCAATCAGTTAAAAAGGAAGGTGGAAAAAAAATTATTGTTGCAGTTCCGGTTTCTCCTCCCGATACAATCGAAGAAATAAAAAAACAAGTCGATGAGGTTATTTTTTTACACGCTCCTCAATGGTTTCAAGCCGTCGGTCAGTTTTATTCTGAATTTTTACCTATAGAAAATGAAGAAGTGATCGATCTTCTCATGAAAAATAGAAAAGATCATACCTAAAAAAGTCCTTCTTGCACTTACAGGGGATGTCATGATCGGAAGATTGGTCTCAGAATTCCTTTCACATTGCGATCCCGGATTTGTGTGAGGCGATGTTCTTCCACTATAAAAATTGTATCATTTTGTACGACACTGGAGACTTTGTCGACGATTATTATGTGGATCCGATTTTAAGAAACGATAGATCGTTCTTATTCTGCATAGAATGTTCAGAAGAAATACTCCATTGCCTTCGTCTCATCCCGGTATTAATACGTAATTTTCAAGTAAATAGAGTAGTTGGAAAAAATGCTAAATCTACAATCGAATATATGGTTATGCTTTCAGAGGAGATGAATACAAAGCTCAAAATTAAAAATGATGAACTGATCTATAATTTTTAATTTTAGAAAATTTTCTTACTCCTTATTATGGTAATATATACGAAACAAGAGTTATGACGATATTTTTTCATAGGAAGAATATATGCCCCGCATTTTTCGTGCACAGATGAACACGAGATCATTTGTCTGGTTTATTAATATATTTCTTATCTTGATCATTTTTTATAACGCTGAATTAGGCAGATCGTTAGGAATTAAAGGACTCATGTTACCAGCATCTGTTATTTGGCCAGCAACGGGCATTTCTCTGGGTGCGCTACTGTTATTTGGAAATAAGGTAATCCCTGGGGTGTTTTTTGGTAACTTCTTGTATAACTTGCTTCATCTTTATTTCGTAGATCATAAATCAATAAGCGCACTTACTGTTGCTTTTCTCATCTCATTTGGATCTTTAGCGCAAGCAGTCGTGGGTGGTTTTATTATGAGACGATATACATCCGTTGAGTACTTTAAAACGACAAGAGATATTTTCATTTTCTTAATTCCTGCAGGAATTTTGACGTGCTTTATAGCTCCCACCGTTGGAAATGTGGTGCTTTATATGTTTCATTTCTTGCCAAAAGAAATGTTCTTTGCTTCTTGGTTTACATTTTGGATTGGTGACACGATGGGTGTGTATATATTTACACCTTTGATAGTTGTCTGGTCATTGCAAAAGTTTATACCACGTTTTGCCGAGTACAAATGGGAAACAATAGGCATGCTTTTTGTTTTCGTCATGCTCAGCATTTTTACTGCAATATCAAATCTCCCTTTAGGCCATATGTTCATCCCATTAAGTATGTGGGTAACATTCAGATACCGAATGCATGGTGCAACTACCATCATTTTTCTCACATCATTGGTTACCTTGATTCCTACAACTTTGGGATATGGCACCTTTATTGCAAACCTTGTAACAAACCAGCTTATTATTTTAGTGTCATTGCTTGATCTCATCGTGGCGATATCTTTATTCCTTGCTGCGTTGATTAATGATAGAGAAGAAGCGTGGACAGTTTTAGAAACGACGAACAAGAATCTTCGATACGCAATCGGAAAATATGTAGATGAGCTCAAAGAGATGAATTTAGAAGTGTTTTTAAAAGAACGCCTTTTTGTCCATCAAATGGTTACTGCGGGCCTTTTGAGACAAATCCAAATTCCATTATCGAGAATTGGACAATTTACAAAAACAGCAATTGAAGGGCTTGCAAGGTTTAAAAATACGTTTGAATCTCATGCAAATAAAAATGAGCTTAGTTTTGTTACAGACATGCAAAACAACATTGAAGCATTGCAAGGATGTATGAGTAATGTTGAAAAATTTGAAGTTTTTGCAAATGACATCGTTGCAATTGCACAAGAACACATAGAAATTGCACATCCGGATAGAATGAAAATTCAGCCGTTCGATATTCATGAATTATTAGACATCAGCATCGATCAAGCTTATAAGGATCTGGAAAAACGAAAGCATAGTTTTCCATGCCAGATCTCAAAAGAATATGACATGAAATGTCAAGTTCTGTTTCCATTACCCGAAAGCCTTGCTTACGCATTTGTTCATATTTTTGATTTTTCCCTCTCTTCGATGAAAAGAAAAAGGGACTTACTCGGAATTCACTATGATCCTGAAATTAAAATCCAAACAATTGACCATCCTGATGAAATTGAAATTGTAATTTGGAATAATGGTCTTGGGGCTACAGAAGAGGAAATGAAACACTTTTTCTTTTCCTTTGTAGACCATTCTAAAATTACCGAAAAGTCACTTGAGTTTGCAGAAAAGACAATAGAACTGGGCCTTTCGTTGGCACACGATATCATCACTCATGAATATCGTGGTTCACTTCGAGTTCGTTCAGAAGAAGGTCAATTTATACAGATTACGATTATGATTCCAAAACCACTTATTCATGTAGAAAAATAACGAGGAAACTATGATTGCAACGCGACGTCGATTAGGAACTACTTCAGTAGAGATAAGTCCTATTGTCTTCGGTGCTTGGGCCATCGGTGGCTGGATGTGGGGTGGCACGAATGAAAAAGATGCCATCGATGCGATTGTAAAAAGCATTGCTAATGGCATTAATACCATTGATACTGCAGCAATCTATGGGATGGGTCTTAGTGAAGAAATAGTTGGAAAAGCAATTGCAGGAAATCGAGATAATGTTATCATCGCTACAAAATGTGGTATGCGTTGGAACTCAAGTGAGGGATCAGATCCATGGCCACAAAAAGATCTCAAAGGAAGTTCTATAATCATTCGAAAAAATTCAAAGCCTGACAGCATCTTCTACGAGTGGGAACAAAGTGCAAAGCGACTCCGGACAGATTTCATTGACTTGTATCAAATTCATTGGCCTGATAGTACAACACCTATTGAAGATTCCTGGAATGCAATGGTAAAGCTCAAAAGAGAAGGAAAAGTTCGAGCGATCGGTGTAAGTAATTATTCTTTAGAGCAACTTCGAACAGCTCATGCAATACACCCGGTCGATAGCATTCAACCACCATATAGTCTTATAAGACGAGATATTGAAAAAGATATTGTTCCTTTTTGTATAAAAGAAAATATTTCAATTCTTGCCTATTCTCCTCTTGAACGAGGACTTTTAACCGGAAAAATTACTCCCGATTATAAATTCCCTGAGGGAGATCATCGAGCAATGAGCGATGCTTTCAGTGTAGAAAACAGAAAAAAAATACTTTATGCTCTTGAAAAAATTAAACCCATTGCCAAAAAGCATACTGCTTCTCTTTTACAGATCATCATCTCTTGCACGATTCACGGTCCCGGTATAACTGCTGCGATTGTCGGTGCCCGCAACGTCCCTCAAGCAGAAGAAAATGCAAAAGCTTTGATGATAGAGCTTTCAGACGAAGAAAAGCAATTTGTTCTTCAAGTACTTCAAGAAATCTCTTTAAAATAACATCATTTCACTCTTTGGAATAATGAATGTTTATCTATCGCGCCGTAAAACCCGCTCATTTATGGGTGGGATGTAAGGCGCTCCTATTGAGGAATAACACTTTGTTGTTCAATATATTTACGTATATGCTCAAGTGGAGCTCCGCCACAACTTCCTGCAAAATAACTCGGTGACCAAAAATTTGATCCCCATAATGCTTCTGTA
>JBDHQC010000049.1:0-11272 GCA_039806815.1 Parachlamydiales bacterium | reverse complement strand
CTATTACATGGCGCAGAAGGTATTGCAGTGGGAATGTCGACAAAAATATTCCCTCACAATTTTCAAGAAGTACTCAAAGCTGAGATTGCCCTATTAGAAGGAAAAGATGTCCAAATCTACCCAGACTTTCCGACAGGTGGAATTTGCGATGTGTCTGAATATGATGATGGGAGGGGGAAAGTACGACTTCGAGCGTCTATTGAAATTCAGGATCCAAAGACATTGGTGATCCGCGAAATTTGCTATGGAACCTCGACAGAATCTGTGATTCATTCCATCGACGAGGCAGCAAAACGCGGAAAAATTAAGATCGACTCAATACACGATTATACTGCCGAAGATGTGGAAATTGAGATTAAACTGCCTCGAGGACAGTATGCAGAAGAAATAATAAACCAGCTTTATGCATTTACAGAATGCCAGGTTTCTCTCAATTCACAGTTCGTCGTGATTAAAGATTTAAATCCATGCGAGCTCGATGTTCGATCTGTACTCAAAGAAAGTTCGGAATTTCTCTTAGCATATTTAAAACGGGAACTCGAAATCGAACGGGATAAACTCATTGAAGAGATTTTTGCAAAGACACTAGAAGAAATCTTTATAGAAAATAAGATGTACAAACATCTTGAAACGATAAGCGTTTATGAAAAAGTCTTTGATATGCTCGAAAAGGAATTTAAACCTTTTCATCAAGTGTTAAGTCGAATTCCTACCCGTCAGGATTTTGAAAAGCTTCTCTTGATTCCGATTCGAAGAATAGCTCGTTTTGATTTTGAAAAAAACCAAAGCGATATTAAAGCGCTCGAAAAGAAATTAAAAGACGTTCTTGCAAATCTCAAAAAATTGACAAATTTCGCAATAGCATATCTCAAAAATCTCCTGGAAAAATACGGAAAACACTACGAGAGAAAAACGCGCATCGAAAAATTTGAAGAGATAGATAAAAAAGCAGTGGCAACGAAAATAATCACTGTTCAATTCGATAAAAGTACAGGCTATGTTGGATCAAAAGTAACAGGCGATCGCAAATTCGAATGCACGAATTTCGATAAAATTCTCATTTTTATGAAAGATGGGACTTTTAAAGTGATCAATTGTCCTGAAAAGCAATTTATTGCTAAAGGAAATGAAATTCTCTATGTTGGTCCTGCTGACAAAAAAACTGTATTTTCTTGCTGTTTTCGGGATAAAGAGTCAGGATATTCATTTGCAAAGCGCTTTATAGTAAAGCAATTCATTCTCGATAAAATCTATAGGTTTTTCGAAGAAAATGCAAGCCTGCAGTTCTTTTCTGATGAACCAAATCCAAAACTGCTCGTTCATCTCGTACCAAAACAAAAGCAGAAAGTTGCCTGCCAAGATTTTGACTTTGAGGATGTATTGATCAAAAATGTCCAAGCTCGTGGCGTTCGCATTTGTCCAAGACCTGTAAATAAAATCGAAGATCGCAAAAAAGAATCTATGGCATACACAGTTTAATGAAAGAAAAGTCTGAACTTGAAAGAGCAAGATACCTTCTTTTAAGGCGCCTTTCAAAGGTAAGTGCCCATTCTGAACAGCTTGTTTTGTATCTTCAAAAAAAGGGGTTTTCAGCACAAGTTATTGAAGAGGCGCTACAACTTGTCCGTTCCCTTGGCTTTATTGACGATAGTTCTTTCGTTTCCCGTTTTGTTTCAGGATTGCAAAACAGGGGAAAAAGTACAAAAGATATACTTTCTCGTGCCTACCAGAAAAATATACCCATTAATCAAATTAAAACCGTTTTACTCGATCAAAATGACGAAGAAAATGTTTTGCGTCAACTCATCGAAAGAAAGTACCAATTTCTCTTAGATCCGGAGATTGACTATAAAAAAAGGCAAAAAGGCATAGCGTCCCTTTATCGAAAAGGCTTTGCTCCTTCTCTTATTCAAAAAATTCTTTCACACGATATTTAAAAATTGACATAATTTATAAAATTATATATAGTTATTTCTCCTTTATATTAAGGAGTTAACATTGCAAGAACTTTCATCAATTAATTCGGGTAGTTTTGTTTCTGAAAAGATTTTAAGAAAAGCTGAGAATCAAGAAAGAAAGGGAATTCTCAATGCAAAACAAGTATATTATGTAAGAGCCGCAGTGCAAAATAAAGAATTTCAAAAAGATTACAAAGCGTATATGAAACAATGGGATGAAAAGTCTGGAATTGATAGTAATGAAGAATTAGCTCAAATATTTGTTCAAAAAATCGTAAGTAAATCAGTAGAGCTAGTAGAGAATGTTCGATCAAAACGCGATAATTTGCGTTTAGCAATCCGCCAAATGATTCCATTAAACTTGAATGAAGATGAAAATTGTTCCAATACTGTAGAAATCGGAATCATGAATGAAATTAACAAGATTGTGGATGAAAATGACTTTCTTGATAATCCTAAGAGATATATGAGAGCATTAGAGCGTTTAAAAAAACCAAGTGATCCCGTAATGAAGACATTTGTTCATTCAATCCACCCCGACGATCGTGCATATTTCTATCGATATATAGCACATCGAATAGTCAATTTCATCTTGGAAAATAAAGCTCTGAGATCTTAAAAATCGTATCTCTAACAACTTGTTTCCAATAATGTGTGGGCATTCGTGCCCACATAATCTGATCAAAATATAAGGTTGACCAAAAATTCTAAAAAATCACATATATATCACAAAAAAAATTTACTGCGAAAATTAATAAAAAAACATGCTCAATTTAATTAAACACTTACTTCCATTGCATTTTTCGTAATTTTATGTTACAATTTTATAAAATTAGGTTAAAACTATGTCCGATATAGCAAATATTGAATCTGCAAAAAGTATGGGTAACCTTGCCCTGGGTGAGGTAAATCATGCAAGACTTCAGCAAGCAAAAGCTATGAGTCAAGCCGTTGACCCGAACCTTACCTTCACAAATTTTGCAGATCTTCAAGCAAAAGCCCCTCAAATTGCAAAGGCTCTCATGGAATCCTTTGCATTTGGAGCTATCATGGAAAATAAAAACCAAATGGATCGTTCCATGGAGCGCCTAAAAGAAGCGCGTCAAGAGGAAGAACAGGCAGGAAGATAGCCTTTTTTCCGCCTTCTTCAATCCCTTACCCTTGTATTTTTTTAAAAAAATATGTATAATGATAATAGGGATAGGGTCCCAAAAGAAGGAGGTTCCCTATGTCTTTAGACGCTTCGGTGAATGCTGTCGATGCGATGAGTACGCAAGCGATGGCACAAGCAAACCAACAGAACCTTACCAGTGCGATCTCTCAAGGGGGAGCAGTTAATGCTGCAAATTTAACGTTTTCGTCTTTTGGAGAACTGCAAGCAAAAGCCCCACAAATCGCAAAAGCCTTAATGCAGAGTTTTGCCTATACCATAATTATGGATAATAAAAACCAAATGGATCAATATATGGAGAGGTTAAAGGAAGAACGAGAAGAAGAAGAGCAATCTACTAGATGATGAATCGAGAAATTTCTAATAAAAATGACGAAGAGCTGGAAAGCTCTTTTTTTGTTTATGAGGAAGATAAGGAAGAACGCCTCGATAAGGTCCTTTTTCACCGTTTTCCTCACCAATCTAGAACCTATTTTCAATGGCTCATAAAAGAAGGCTTTGTTCAGATCAATGCAAAGGCTTCTAAAAAAAGCAGTCTCGTTCAAAAATCAGATGAGATTGAGGTTCACTTTGTCCTTTGCGAAGAGATGGAATTAGAGCCGGAAGATATTCCTTTAGATATTATTTATGAAGATGAAGGGATTATAGCCATAAATAAACCATCCGGCATGGTCGTTCATCCAGCGCCCGGCAATTGGAGGGGAACATTTGTCAATGCCCTCCTTCACCATTGCAAGAATTTAGAACGACACGATCAATTGCGGCCGGGGATCGTTCATCGTCTCGATAAAGAAACAACAGGGGTGCTCCTTGCTGCAAAAACCGAAAAGACCCACAGAAAGCTCGTCGATCTTTTTTCTTCCCGTCAGATGAGAAAAGTGTACTATGCCATTTGCATTGGAAAACCACCATTAGATTTTGTCATCGATGCTCCTATCGGACGTTCGAAAAAAGATAGAAAACTCATGGATGTTTCAGAACAAGGACGCCATGCGAAAACCCGTTTTCGAATTAAAAAAACAAACGGCATATTAAGCCTTTTGGAGGTTGAAATCGAAACTGGAAGAACGCACCAAATACGTGTTCATTTAAAACATGCTGGATTTCCTCTTTTTGGAGATGTAAAATATGGAGCATTGCATGCCGGAAAAAAATGGCATGCGAAACGGCCCATGCTCCATGCAAAAACTTTACAGTTCCTCCATCCTGAAACAAAAAACTTGTTGACAATTGAAGCTGTAATTCCTGAAGACATGCAAACACTAATCGATTTATTATGAAAGCAGTTATAC
The DNA here is from genome assembly GCA_039806815.1 of Parachlamydiales bacterium. Taxonomy (GTDB): domain Bacteria; phylum Chlamydiota; class Chlamydiia; order Chlamydiales; family FEN-1388; genus JBDHQC01. The sequence continues at coordinate 6,851 of JBDHQC010000049.1, read as the reverse complement.
AACGCGTAGAAAAAGCATCTGTATCCATTGAAAATACTCTCTTTTCTTCAATAGGCCCAGGACTTTTAGTCCTTTTAGGCGTTCACAAAGACGATACAGAAAAGGACATCGAATGGCTTTCAAAAAAAATTTGTACGCTTCGAATTTTTTCTGATGAATCCGATAAAATGAACAAGTCCGTGCTCGATTTAGGGTATGAGATCCTCGTCGTCAGTCAATTTACCTTACTTGCAAATTGCCAGAATGGAAGAAGGCCAGACTTTATAGAAGCAGCAAGTCCAGAAATTGCAAACAAATTTTTTAATGAGTTTTCCAAGGCCTGTGAAAGAGAAATTGGAAAAAAGGTTGCTTTAGGTTCATTTGGAGCAAAAATGAAAGTTGAATTGATCAACTCAGGTCCTGTTACGATAATTATCGATTCCAAAAGTGACAGAAGTTAAAAAATGATAAGTTAAAAGAGAACAAAGGCAAGATTAAGAGGACAATAAGAGAAATTGATAGATAAATAGTTTCCTTTTGATTATCATGAAGGAAGAAGAAAAAACTAACTTCTTTTGAAATTTTGATGTGAATTGAGAAGAATTTGAGTTTCAAGTCATTTTTTGTAACTTCCAAAAGGATCGATTATGAAGGAATTTGTAGCATATATTGTAAAAAATCTTGTCGACCACCCTGACAAGGTGAAAATCAACGAGGTTGGGGGAACTCAGACGTTGATTATCGAACTTTCCGTTGAAAAAAGTGACATCGGCAAGATAATCGGTAAAAAGGGCAAAACGATCAATGCAATTCGTACTCTTTTAATGTCTGTTGCAAGCCGCAACGGAATTCGAGTTAACCTCGAGATTATCGAGGATAACAAACCTGTTGTCATTGATGCCTAAAATGGTTTTGATGTATGTTCCGTCATTTTGCGTTGCATGTGTTTCTATAAAAGAAGCACCTGCAGCGTTATCTATTTTACGGAATATCTCGTGGAAGACATGGGGTAATTTGCGCTTTACGAGAGTTTAATAGCCCTGCCTTAAATCTCAATACAACAATTGGTAGATGTTCTTTTTTTGTCTTTTTTCTCGAAGCTTTTGGAAAATTCTGTTCGAACAAAAGCTCGAGATCATTGGCATTCTCTCCTAAAAATTCTGCGTGCATTGCATTTGTTTTAACAACTTCAGTTCCTTGAAAATTATTTAAAAACGAAATTAAATGCTCCTGTCCACGTTGCTTTGAAGAGCACCATAGCCACAATTCATCTGAATGTTGATATTCTATAGACGTTTCAGAATGAACTTCATCGGCAGAAGAGACTGTGCTAACCATGTGAATATGAAGATCTATATTTGGACTTTTTTCAAAAACAGACTCTGCTTCTTCAAACCAAATCTTGCGGATTTCATGTGCATACTGTTCAAAGAAGGGGAAATTGACTCTGAAAATTTTCGTTTGCCCTACCCGGCAACACCCGTTTTGCTCTTTGGTATCGGCAAAAATGTTTGAGGGCTTTTTTTCAATGGCAAGTTTTATGTTCTGTTCTACTTCTTGTTCTTTGAATTCGTAGATAGTCTTATAAATAGAATGCATATCTTCGTTTTGCAGAATCTTTCGGGAAGCTGCTTTTGCAAAGTTTTCATCCTGTGGTATATCATCTAAAGAAATTGTGGTAACGTTCTTTCCAAGGCAAAGAGATTTCATTCGATTCAAAAGATCTCGAACTACCAAAACATCTCTTGAAGAAACTTTTGTCAACAAATCAGTGTCGTCCAATATTCCTGTAAGAAAAGAAACATACTCAAAATACTCGCGTTTCGGATGGACATAGTATTTATTTTTTGAGTCTAAATTGAGTTTTAGCTGCAAAAGGATCTGGAGTTTTTTGATCTCATGTTCATCAGTTGAAAAAACATTTATGTTTTTTATTTCTTTTTCAATTTCTTCTTTCGTCGTGCCGAGCGTCGAATATCGTTTATTAATGTCTAAAGCAACTTGCCCGACTAAGGTATTCGAAGACTGGGTGTCTGCGATCAACATAGTTGGAGCAGATGTCGTTTTTATATCAGTTTTATGGTGATCGACAATACTAATTACTTCTAAATAGGAGGCCATCTTTGTTTCGTGCTCGTTTGAAAAATCGCGCATCGAAAGTGTTCCGAGAATTTGCTTTTTGAGATCCTGGGCATAGATGACGCCCACCGGAAACCATTTTCCATCGACGTCTGGAACGACAACAGCTAAGTGATTGTATGTTCCTATCTTGCTGCGAATTTCATCTACATCTGATTTTAAGGTGACAAAGTGAGGAATGCTTTCAAAGACCTTGTGCTTTATGTCGAGGAGTACATCGAGTCTATCAAAATAACTTCTCATGACGTGCATGGTATCGTCGAGTTTTTTAAAGATCTTTTCTAAGTGTACAAAAATTTTCTCCCTCGTTCCAATGAGCTTTCCATCGGAATCAAAAAGATCAGGCGTAAAAAGTGCTTGAAACGATTTTTGCAGATTTTCGAATGCTCCTTCTGTCAAAGGGTCGAGCGTTTCAAAGATTTCGAAAAACGTTGCACTTGGACCATGAGAAATTGTCAAAACTTTTTTAATATAGTCGGTTAAGTATCTTTTTTGTTTGTCGGAAAATTCTTGAGCAGGAGGAGAATTTTTTATAGGAGTTTGAAAAATGACATCGATATCTTTTAAAATGTCTTTAAATTGAACGTCTCTTTTTGCAAATGACTGGACAAGACTTTGATGAATAGCGCTTTGAAAATAGCGAAGACACATTCCAAATAAGACCACGACTTGTCTTGTTGCTTCTGCATCAGAGGATCGCCAATCTCCCTGGAAATGCCCAAATTCATCAACGACTAAAACGGGCTTTTTCATCATTGCATGGTCTAAATACGTCACAAGGCTTGTGTTGGAAATCTTTACGACATCTTTTTTTGTGACGAGATCAAGACCTGTCAGGGTAAGAGTTGCAACTTGACGCGCTGTGTTTTCAAAGAAAGATTTTGAAAACATATTTTGAAATAAGAGCTTTGTATGTGTATCTTGAATTATTCCTGGGAGGCTCCATTGATGGACACCTTCGGAAACTCGTGCACCAAAAGCATCGATCCATCCCCAAAATGAAGAAATCGTCGTGTCGATATCAGGAGAAAGATGAGCTGCTACGAAATGGGTACCGGAAAACACTTTTCCCATTCCTATTGGAAAAAGAGCTTGATATTCATCTCTTGGAATGCATTTTCCAACGATTTTTGCACGTATTTTAACATTGTCTTGAAAACTCAATCGACTAAAATGATTGAGCCAAAATTCGAAATTGAGAAAATGGTATTTTTCTGAAAGAAGGTTATGTGTATTTACTTTTTCGATAAATTCACATACTGCACCGAGTAAAAAACAAGGCTCAGGAGCTTTTTGTATAAGATCTAAGAGAGCTTTATTTATTCGCTTAAATTTTTTTCTTTCACTCAGATGTTGAAATTGTGGTTCTAAAAATTCTTCAAAAACAGCCTCAAGGTCTTGAAAACTATCATAAGATATTTTAAAAGAGCCAAGCAGTTGTTTTTTCATCGATATGCTACCTATAATCTACTATTGGACTGAGTAGGATTCGAACCTACGACCACCCGCTTAGAAGGCGGGTGCTCTATCCACTGAGCTATCAGTCCTAAAAACACGTTGTTTTGAGATGAAACAATAGCGGAAGTGAGGACTTTGGTACAATAGTTTTGTTCGATTTTAATGTTTGTTTACAGTATGCTGAATGCTCTACTTTTAAATCGATGGTTTTGAATGAAAGAGAAAATATTCCTCGGAATAGGAGGCAATATTGGAGATGTGAAGAAAACTTTTGACAACGTTTTTTCAGCAATTCAAAATACCCCGGGAATTTCGAACTTTTCTCGATCTCAATGTTACAGAACAAAAGCAGAAAGCGATATCGATCAGCCTGATTTTCTCAACTGCGTGGTGCAATTTTCAAGTGACCTTAATCCAAACAATTTATTTTCTATACTCGAAGAAATAGAAAGAAGCCAAGGAAAAGTAAAAAAGCCCAAAAATGCTCCTCGTAAAATTGACATTGACATTTTGCTTTATGGATCTCGGTACGTTGTAACAAAAGATTTGCTTATTCCACATCCCCATTTTTTAAATCGCTTATTCGTACTTGTTCCTTTTTTAGATTTTCAAGAACAGGTAGTATTTCCAAAACAGGATGGGAGTGTAGAGTTAGTAGACATACGAGAACAAATCAAAAAGGCTAAAAAAAATTGCGATTATTATCCGTGCAAAGTGGAGGTATGAACGTGAAAGATGTCGTCGTGCAAAATATAACAATTGGGAAAAAGGAACCTTTAGTCTTTTTTTCAGGCCCTTGTGTTATTGAATCTTTGGATCATACCTTGACTTGTGCCCAAGTTTTGAAAAAGATTGCAGAAAAGACAAATTCCCGTCTCATTTTCAAAGCAAGTTACGATAAAGCAAATAGGACCTCTTTTGATTCTTATAGGGGGCCAGGAATTGAGGAAGGACTTAAAATTCTCGAGAGGGTAAAAAAAGAGTTTGATCTTCCTGTAGTTTCAGACGTTCATACAGTAGAAGAGGTAAAAGCTGCGAAAGAGGTTTTAGACGTTCTTCAAATTCCTGCTTTTTTATGTCGGCAAACAGATCTCATCGTAGAGGCAGCAAAGACTCAAATGCCTATTCAAATCAAAAAGGGGCAGTTTATGTCTCCTTGGGCGATGAAGAACATCGTTAATAAGATTACCCATTTTGGAAATGAAAAGCTTCTTCTTTGCGATCGAGGAGTATCTTTTGGGTATAATACCCTCGTTTCTGACATGTGTGCAATTCCAATTATGCAAGAATGTGGTTTCCCTGTCGTATTCGATGCAACGCATTCTGTGCAGATGCCCCCAACGAGTGCAAAGACTACTGGGGGAAATCGTCAATTTATCCCAACACTTGCAAAAGCAGCAGTTGCAGCAGGATGCCAAGCAGTTTTTATCGAATGTCATCCCGATCCACAAAATGCCTTGAGCGATAGTGGAACAGTTTTTCCGTTAGACCAAATGGAAAAATTGATGCATGTGTTAAATGAGTACTCTATCCTTAGTCGGAAGATGGATGAGGAGTATCTGATTTCTTTATGAAAAATTTTGCATTTCGTAGAGCTTTATTAAAGTTTCTCATAGTCCTTGGGCTTATATGTGCATTTGAGTATTGGAATACCACATCATCTTCTGAGCGATCATTAAAAAAATACGACCGGATTGTTAGTTCACAGCCGAGAAGAAAGCGGCAAGAAATGATGAAAAAAAATCGATTGATCGCAAAGCAAACAAGAAAGGAAGTCGAACGAAATTTTTGGCTCACCGATGCGTATCTTCGAAGAAAGATGCATCTTGAAGCTGTGCAATCTGAGCTTTCTCTTTATGGTAAAAAAGAAGAAACTAGTCTCATCGAGTCTTTTATAGATTTAAAAGGAACGTTTCAACAAGCACTTTATTATGAACTTGAAGATAAAACCCAGGTTCAAAAGGCAAAAGATGGAAAAGTCTATAAAAAAGTCGGTGACGCCTTTCAGGAGATTCCTCTTGAAAATCTTTCTAACTTATATCCAAAGCAACGATTTTGCTATTTTGAAGCAAAAGAAGGGATTTACGATTTTCAAGAAAACGTTCTTATTGCGTATGACGTAACGTTTTGGACGTATTGTGAAAATGGACATGATGTCGCAAAAGATCCACAAAAACTCAATCCCCTCACAAAGGGAAAGGCTTCTTCTCTTTCCATTCAGCTTACGACTTTTCCGGATAATACTCTTTTTCATGCAAAGGATTTAAAAATGAACGTGATAACGGAGAACGGAGTATGGTAGTTTCTTTACTTTTTCAAATCTTTGTTTTTTTTATCTCTCTTTTGCCAATAGACGCACTCTGTGAAGCGATTCAAGGAATTAGGGAGCTTGAAGCGGAAAAAGTCGCATACAATCACAATAATATGCATCTTGAAGGTCGCGTCCACATACTTCATTCCTTTGCAGAACTTTTTTGCCAAAAAGCTGTATTGGAATTTCCGAAAAGTGCAGAAAAAAATCAAAGTTGTGAAAAAATATTCCTTCACGGCGATGTAAAAGTGCTTTTGAGCGATGGGAGTAAACTCACATCTCAAGATTGCGAAATTGATTGCAAAACTATGGAGGGGATATTTTCATCGGAACCCCCTGAAAAAGTTATCTATGTGGCAAAACCGGAGTCCAATTTAGAAGACAGTGCGATGCAAGCAAAAAGTAAATCGATGCGCATAAAGGTGCGAAAAAAAGAAAATAGTTCTGAGTATGAAATTTCCGATTTGCAAGGGGAAGATACCGTATCAATAGAATACGGAACGGATATTTCTTGTAATTCCGATCGTCTTACGATCCACCATATGACTAATGAGAAATATACAGAAGACCCTTATGTTGCATTTCTTTTTCCTGAATCGGAAAATGGGTATTGCTATCTTTATGACAAAGAAAAAAATGTAATCGCAGCAAAACAGATGCGCGTTTTTCCAACGACTCAAAAAGTAATATGTGACTTTGCTCAAGGAACCTGTGTTTTGGAAAACGAGTTTTCTTTACAAAATGTTCTTTCCTTTTCATCAAAAATTCTTACATGGGATTATCCAAAAAAGAGCATTAAACTCGAAAAACAAGTCCAGGTCGACGTAAAAAATCAAGCTAAAATAACAGGCAATGATTCTCTAGAATTGTTTTTGACGGGAATGTCGCTTAAAAAGATACATGCTATTTGCTCGCAATCAAAGACGCGGATTGTCTTTAGGGATCCTGTAAAAAATCAGTCTTT
>JBDHQC010000203.1:0-2547 GCA_039806815.1 Parachlamydiales bacterium | reverse complement strand
AGAAATAAGAAAAAGGGTTAATTTAAAAACAAATATCTTAAAAAAACTAGAAAAAGTTATATGAAAGTAAAGGAGGTAAAATATGCCATTAAAAAAATGGACTAACCGTGAGGTAATATCAGAAAATATTTGTACTGAAATGCGCCTTGGCAAATCTCAAAAACAAGTTGTAGCAATTGCATTCAGTGGAGCCGGAAGATCCGGTGCTAATATACCTACAAACAAAAATAGCAAAAACTGCTTTAACATTGTTATTTTGCAAGATTTGAAAGCTCATCTTTATGCAGTTTCGCCCAATCCTCTACCGACATTCTTTTGTGGCCTTGTAACTTTGGCAGATTGTCTCGAACTTCGGCTATATATTCCGTACGTCCATCGACTAATTGAATACAAAACGCAAAATGAAGGAATATATTTGAACGCATCGAACTTTTCAATGCTTCACTGAATGATGTTTTAAAGTCTTATTACAGCTGCTCAAGACCAGTGATTATTTTGAGATTTGGAGCAATTTCAAATAGTGACAATAAAACCTGCTCATCCATCCGAGCGCTATCTACGAGCAAAGAGTAACTGAGATCTATTTCCTCAAGAGCAGCAAATAAGCAATTTCGCAAATCAGAAATATTTGGACAGTTTCCAATCAACAAAACATTAAGATTTGGTGCAGCCCTACACAGACTCTCTATAGACTGGTTTGTCAATTGCTCAAGACCATTGAGATCTATTTTTTTGAGCTTATTAAAGAAACAGCCATCAAAATTCGTAATAGCTGTACAATCTGTAAGATCTATTTCTCTTAAATTTGGAGATTTCTTGCTCAATTGTACAAGAGATTGATTGCTCAATCCATTAATTGACGAAAGACCAATTATTTCCAGCGCATCCAATTTCCAATCAGTAAAATTTGCCATTGCATTTGTGTTAGGCAGATGCAGCTCTTTGAGATTCGGGGCTAAACGAGTAAGCTGGGCAATCTCATCATTACTTAATAAATCCACATCATAGAGAATGATTTTTTCAAGCTTATCAAAGCGGCAACCATGAAAGCTCGATATATCAATGCATGCGGCCAGATTTATTTCCTTGAGGTTTGGAGCAATGTGTGTCAGATGAACAAGCTTATCATTTTCTAAGTTCACAAGACCATAAAGACAGATCTTTTCAAGTTTTTCAAAACTGCAGCCTTCAAAACTCGTAATTTGAGTGCAATCATCTAGGTTCAGTTCGGTAAGGTTTGGATTTTGCAATGTCAGCTGTTTCAATTGTTCATTTGTTAAACATTCATCGCCATGAAGGTCTAAAATTTGCTGGCCTTCAAGATTTGTTATTTTCTCTGCTATATTTTGTTTCTCGTAAATTTCTTGAAGGTTTTTCGCAAGCATATTCGCATCAAGTTGCGAACTCCGAATTTGTGGTGGAGCAAGATAGTCTCTTGGATTAACAACTGTGTTAAAATGGCGATTTCCCTCATAATGGAGCCTGACTATTGCTCTCTGATGAGCACCAGGGTTTTTGTATCCCCTATTTTCATCTAACAAAATATCATCTTGTGCATCGTTAAAAGAAAAGACTTCGCAAGAAGCATTAAAGATCTTACAAAGGGTATAAATTTGAGGAGTTGAACACCAAAAACGATCTGCCCTTATTCGTTCAATATATTTCTTAAATAAAAGCTCTTGAATTATCAATTCAAAGTTTTCTTTCGTTTCACCGTCGATACTATTTATTTCTTGCTCTGTTACTTCTATTATATTATTTTTATAATCAGATTTATATTCATCACATTTTTTAGTATATTCTTCTTCTTTTATTTTTGATTCGTCAAATTCTTTATCAGCTAGATGTAATTTATAAATCATTAGGCTTTTTTCATCGTCGTTGTACTCACCAATTGCAGCATACACAAGTCCTCGTAAAAACTCATCACTTTGCAAATATTTCTCAAGATAGTCTGCACAAGCATTCCGTAACATAGATGATGTCTTCATCTCTTGTGGTACTTCAACATAATCGGATACTTGCTCTAAACCTAATGTAAACGCATTAATCAAACAATTTCCATCTCCATCTATAAATATGACCATCTTATCATTATAAATCTGCGGATTTCGTTTTTCATACACAACAGTTGATTTTGTACTTGTATGGATATCTTGTTTTTTGTTTTTGTAATCGTACAAACCTTCCGTTGATTCAGCAAGAGAAAGAGCAATCGCTTGTTGAAGTGATTCATCTTCTTCTCCGAGATCACCAGCTTCTGTGCCAGGGACATAAGTAAATGTAACGCAATCTCTTATTGGGGGATTATTTAGATCCATATAAAACCATGATTTTTATATTTATTATTTCAAAAATTTGCAATCAAGACTTAATGTAATTAAAGTCACAATTCGACAATATATCGAATGCTAGCCAATGTATCATGGCGTTGTTGAAAAAGTCTGACGCTTAAAAGAATTGAGAGATTGAAAGCAGAATCAAAAAGTTTTTAGTGAATAAAAAAGAAAACATGTAGGCTCTTTAGTTCTTATACAAAAGGCACCT
>JBDHQC010000202.1:0-2575 GCA_039806815.1 Parachlamydiales bacterium | reverse complement strand
TAATTTTTTTATATATGGGATTTTCTAGGGGGATTTAAAAAAATTAATTATTGCGATTGCAATTATTATTGGAGAGATCAAAGGAAGGGATTTTATGGAAGGGGGAGCAAAAAATATGCGGCAGAGTAAATTTTTTTATTCTCATATAGAACTCACTATTGTGGTTGTTCTAAAAAAATAACATATAAAGTATTTTTTGGCAATAGCGAATTAACCATAGGTATACAGAGCAACGATTTGGTCCATAATATAAAGCATTTTTCGCATTATTTTATTCTCTTTTTCCAAAAGTTCATCTGGTATTTGAGACAATTTTATTTTCATTATTTCAATATCTTTTCGATTTACTTCAAGTTTGGTTTTTTTCTGGATGAGAACTTTAATTCTATTTGCTTTTTGAATTTCTCGATTTCTTTTTATTTCATCAGAATCAAAACCCTTAGGCAACCGAAATACTAGACCTTTTGACTGTCTTGGAGAAAGACCTCTATCTTCTTTAACTGGTTTTCGTATCTCAGATCCCTTATCTATTTGCGTTGATGGCTTTGGGGTCGAATAGGAAATTTCTGTAGCTTCGGGGTTAAATTTTAAAATTTTTTTTGGTTTATTTTGTGAAATACGAAGATTTCCTACAAGATTCGTCAGATCTTTGACTTCTTGATCTTTATTGTTTTGATTGAGTTGTGCACGGACGAGCTCTCGTATTGATGTAAATTCTTTTTGTGCAATTTGTTCTGTAAGAAGTGTAATTTTCCCGGATTCTGGCATGTGGAATTTAATTGAATCGTCGATAGTACCGTGAGGTTGTACATAGGCAAGTGTAATGGTTTTGTTTTTATCATAATACGTTGCAAATGAACCACTTATTGCTTTTTTTCCAATAAGTTTTTCAACCATCTGTTTTTTATTTGTTAATGGTGATGCTGATTGTAATGAACTTCCATTTTTATAATTAATATCGCAAAATAATATAATATCAGATTTACAATCCATTATTAATTCTCCATATAAAATTCGATTAATAATGCCATTGTCCGATTAAAATTGCAATAATACTGTAAATTTAAATTTTTCAATTACAATCACTAATGTATTTGATTTGCATTAATAATTCGATTTTTTTAATATGAATGTTAATTAATTTTAATTTGGTGATTTGCATGCAAGCTAATAATAATGTTAAACAATCTTTTTCCTCGGCTATTCCAACACAAATCGAAAACTCCGAGCCATTTGATCGTACGAAGAAAAAACTTCTTGAAAATATAGAAAATGGCAATATCAAAGAAAGTGAAAAATTACTTTCAAACCTTTCGAGTATTGATGAAGAAATAATAACGTGTGCTTGTAGACAAGGGCAGTTATCTCTTGTTGAATCTTTGATTCAAAAATTTCCTTCAGCTTTCAGCAATACATGCAAAGATCTCTTATTTGAACTCTGTTATGAAGGAAAAGAAGATATAGCAGTTGCTTTGATAAAGGCAGGAGTAAATCTCGAAGGAGAAAAACTCGTGCAAAACACTGAACGGGGAATTGAGTCAACACTATCAGTACTTCATGCAGCATGTTTTAATAACTTATCTCAAGTAGTAAAACTTCTTTTAGATATATCAGTGCCTGTAGATGTCACAACAGAAAACGGTTTTACTCCTCTTCACTTTGCAAGCATTGCAGGAAATGTAGCAATAGTTCAAATGCTCATCAATGAAGGATGTGCAATCGATGCAACGACCGAAGATGGCGATACTCCACTCATGTATGCCTGCAGTACCGGAAACAAAGAAATTGTTGATTTTCTCATCACAAAGAAAGCCAATGTGAATCTTGCAAATAATCAGGGGAGAACAGCACTACTTGCTGCATGTGTGCATGGTGATGAACATATAGTTCAAATGCTTCTTGACAAAGGGGCAAAGCTCGACGTTATTGATGGTTCTGAAAATTCATTACTTCACGTTGCTTGTTCTCATGGGCATGAAAAAATTGCAAAACTTCTCATCGAAGCAGGGCTTGATGTCAATGCAAAAAATTCTGAAGGCGATACTCCTCTTCATCTTGCTTCAAGAAAAGGATTTATTGGACTTGTTAAAATTCTCCTCGCAGAACACGCGAATGTGCAATGTCAAAACAATGATGAAGCAACCCCTTTACATACAGCATGTTTTAATGGTCACAAAGAAATCGCCCAATTGCTCCTCGATTCTGGCGCCCTTGTTGATGCTTTGGATGGAACGGAACAGACACCTCTTTATTGGGCAATTGAAGCTGAGAAAAAAGACATAGTTACATTTCTTATTTCAAAAAATGCTTCGATAAATATCCAGGATCATATTAAATCTACTCCTCTACACTTTGCTTGCGAGAATGAACAAGAAGAAATTGCTCAAATTCTGATTGATAAAGGGGTAGATATCGAAGCACAAGACGAAAATGGCAACACGCCACTTCTTGTTGCAGTTTTACAAACTCATGAAAACATTGTCTTCCTTCTTCTTTCCAAGAATGCGAAAGTAAATGTTCAAAATCATAAAAAAAGTACTCCTTTACATCTGGCTTGTGTGGGAGGAAACGAAAA
>JBDHQC010000201.1:0-2577 GCA_039806815.1 Parachlamydiales bacterium | reverse complement strand
CCGAGATAGTTTTTTTTCAATCCGTGCAATTGAAAGTGAATCTTGTGATTTTGAAAAGTGGTCCATGCCTATTGCCTCGTATCCATGTTGCATGAATGCACTTCTTGCCATGGCATAAATGTGAAACTTTTCTTCTCGTCTTGGAAGCCATTCTTCTTTTATTGCCTTCTGATGTGGCTTTAACCAGGGAACTTTTGCATAGGAAAACAATGCAATGCGATCGGGACTTAAACTCAATATGTCGTCGATCGTTTTTTTGAAGGTATCTAAAGTTTGAAAGGGTAAACCGTAAATAAGATCGATATTGATTCCTTCAAACCGCAAGTTTCGTGCTTTGAAAAAAGTCTCTTTTGTTACCTCAAAGCTTTGATGCCGCTTTACAGCCTTTTGAACGTTTTCATCAGTATCTTGAACGCCAAAGCTCACGCGCGTAAAGCCAAGCCTTTTTAAATGGGAAAGCTTTTTTCCATCGTCTTCTACGACGGTTCTTGGATCAATTTCTATTGCAAGCTCTGCATTTTGATGAAAATCAAAATGAGCATGAAGTGAAGATAGTATTTGATCAAAATGATCTTCTGTAAGTTGCGTAGGAGTTCCTCCACCAAAATGAAGCTGCACGATTTTTTTCTTTCCGACGATTTTTGCAATGAGTGCTATTTCTTTTAAAAGATATTCGACATAGATATCTTCATTTTCTTTTTTTCGATTCAAAATCACAGAGCAGCCACAATAAAGACACATCGCCTTACAAAATGGAATGTGTATATATAGTGAGATCTCATCTTTTGCTTTTGAAAGTGATTCTTTATAAGATTCTACGTCTATAGCACCCCAACACGGCGCTGTAGGATAGCTCGTATATCGCGGGATCGACACATCCATTTCTATGAGAGTTTCAATGGGGATGCTCGTTTGCATATATTACATATTTTTGATGGTTTGTACGAGAACTTCGACGTTATTTCTTGGCGTATTCGGCAAGATTCCATGAGCCAGATTAAAAATAAACCCAGGATCTGATTGCATAGAAGATGCAATCCTTTTTACCTCTTTTTCTACTGAATCTTCGTTTCCAAGTAGAACGAGAGGATCTAAATTTCCTTGTAAAACGGCGTCTTTTCCAAGAACATCTCTTGCATGCTGTAAAGAAATATCACAAGGAAGACTAAATCCTCGGGCTTGTATTTTTTGAAAAATCGATATATCGGAAATCGATTTTGAAAAAAATATCACAGGCCCTTGAACGTTCTTGCAAATTTCAGATACTATTTTTTCTACGTACATGTCCAATACATTCTCTGGCAACAATCCCATCCACGTGTCAAAAAGCTGAACCGCATCGCATCCTGAACGCAATTGCTCATTGAGATGAAAAATGACTGCATCTTTTAGTTGTAAAAGTATTTGAAACGCTTTGTCCTGATTAGTGTTCAAAAAATCAATCGTCTTTACAAAGCCGGGATTTGATTTTCCTTCTACGAGATAGCACAAAAGGGTAAATGGCGCTCCTGCAAAGCCGATGAGAGGAACTGAAAGTTCTTTTTTTAATGCACTACAAGCACTATAGACATTTTTGAGCGCATTATATATGCGCTCTTCATTTGGTATTTGAAGATCATGTAACCCGGAAAGTTTAGGACCCGATCCTTCTTCAAAAGAAAGTCCAACACCAAGTGCCTGCACAAGAAGTAAAATATCTGAAAATACGATTGCAGCATCGAATCCAAAAGCATCAATTGGCATTTTTGTAACTTGACAAATCAGATCTTCGTTATAGCAAATATCAAGAAAGGTGTGCTTTTTTCGAAAAGCTCGATATTCGTGCATGTAGCGCCCTGCTTGACGCATGAGCCAAACAGGAGGCCGTGGAGATGAGTTTTTGCAAGAAAGAGCATCTAAAAAGTGCAAATGCATTAATTTAATGCTCCCATAACGTATAAACTACACAAGCTTTGCTAAAATCGCATCAACTGTGAATCCAAATTCTTTTGCAAGAGCTGCAGCTGGCGCTGATACTCCAAACGTTTTCATGCAGATGGCAATACCATCAAGCCCGATGTATTTATACCATCCAAAATCAGTTGCAGCTTCGATCGACACTCTTTTACCTGTGTCATTGCCAAGGATTTTCTTTTTATATTCGTCTGGTTGCTTATCGAACAAAAAGCTACACGGCATAGAAATGACGCGAGTAGGCTTATTTTGTTTTTCTAAAGCATCTGCAACGCTTACGGCTAATGGCAGTTCAGAGCCTGTGGCAATTAATGTAAAAGCGCAAGGTCCTGATTCTTTTTTTACTATATAGGCTCCTTTTGCCATGCCTTCTGCATAAGAAACTTGCGTTCCTGGAACATCTTGTACAGTTTGTCTTGAAAGTGCAAACGCAGTAGGCCCTTCATAAGAAAGTGCCGCAAGCCACGCCATCAGTGTTTCGTGAATTCCAGAAGGTCTTATGACTTGGAGGTTTGGGATTGCTCGCAATGATGCAAGCTGTTCGATAGGTTGATGCGTTGGGCCATCTTCTCCCAGGAATATCGAATCATGTGTGAATTGATAAACGACTTTTTCTTTCATGAG
>JBDHQC010000200.1:0-2586 GCA_039806815.1 Parachlamydiales bacterium | reverse complement strand
AGCAGCAGAATGTTTATTGGAAAAGCTGCCTGAAGACTTAAAAAAAAGCCATCTTTTATACAGATAAATTCTCAGTGTATTACGAAGTCATTCCTTGGATGCAACATCGGCCTATCGGAAACGAATCAGGGAAGACGAGTTATATTGAAAGATTTAATAATACCCTTAGACAAAGATGCTCGAGACTTGCAAGAAAGACCCTTTCGTTTTCGAAGAAATTAGCCAATTACATTGGAGTGATAAAATATTTTATTTGTGACTACAATCGGATACGAGCATTACATGTTTAGGACTACCCTTTTTTGGATATAGTTTTATTAGAGTTAAAAAAAGATCTTTTTTTTAGGCATTCTCATAGATGTGATATTTTGTTTGAGTCATTTTACGCAGTTCTTCAAAAGGTTCTTGCGAAATTAAGACTTTTTCTTGTGTAATTGGATCTGCTTGGTAAAAATAAACTTGTCCTTCACAGAGATAAATTTCAGAAAGATATGGTAATTTTGGTTTATCGTATTTCTCATCCCAAAATGAGATCCTTATTGTGAAATAGTTTTCAATGTTGTTTTTATTAAACTTCTTTTTTCTAAATATTTCCTCTCTATATTTGATATTTCTATAAATAAATTTTGAATTATAGATTTGATTGATATATTCATCTGTAACATCTTTAATTAGAATACGTCCATCATTTAGATTAATAAATTTATGTGATTTAAAAAATAGACCATTGTAAAAATCATGAATACTACCGACGAACAGATAATCGATTTTATTATCTTTTGCAATTTTTTGTGCACAAACTTTTGCTTCTCTGTTTGTGTTGACACGATATGGGGGATCTTCATCGTATTCAGAAGAACAGGAGGTGACTAAGAAGAGAAAGCATATCGTCCCTAAGATAACATTCTTCATAAATTTACAAAAATTTGTATTTTTTAATAATATTTTCATGTGGATGTTTCTTTTTGTATTCGAAATATTTTTCAAAAACAGTTTCAGCAGTATCAGTTATCTCTTTGAGTTCCTCCCCGTTTTCAAAAAAAATAGTTATGATTTTTCCATTAAAGCAAAGCATAGATACTTTTAGTCTTCCAGTTTTTGCATCTTTAATAGAAAAAGTAAAATGTATTTCCTTTGAAGTTAAAGGATAATTTAAAAAATATGGGCGGAGAGAACGTTCATTGTTAAACTCCTTTATATACAGTGTTATCAATTCAGCAAAAAAAATTTGACAATTGTCTAAAGATTCTAAATTATATGAAACTGTTACATAATGACTAAAGTTATATCCAATAAATGATGGTCGAACAAAATGACAGCCATTGGTTGGATAAATATCAACATATCCAAATTTTTTTTCTATTTTTTTCTCACATTTTTTTCAATGTCATAAGGAGTCCGTAAAAAATAATAAAACGGATTTATAGATTCAATTCCAAAAAAATCGATTATACACATTCCTAAACTTAATAAAGAAACAATGAAAAGTGCTTTGATGATTTTTTTATTATTAATCATATTATACTTCATAAATTATTTGTTCCATAAATTAATGTACGTTGTGCTTTTCTCCATTATATCTTTTTGATACTCTTCATGCAAAAATGCATGAGTCGAAAACGGAATGTTTTTAAATGAGCCTATTAACTTAATATTAGAATCACCTTTCATTACCCCACAAGTAAACTTAATTGGACTGCTTATGCAGGGTACAAGATCTGATCTATTCACGATGTTTGTTCCATGAGGAAACAGGTAAGCGGAACCTACTGAATGAACAGAAATTTTTGGGTCTTGTTCGAGCTCGCCAAGAGCTAGATGAGCAATTATTCCTTCGTGGCTATGAGGATGTATTACTATAGGTTCGGATGCTAAGCCCGAATCAACCTTATCTAAACATTTACTTATTAATTTTCGGCCCAGTAAAACTGATTTCGTTTCGAGTTCAAGTTTATTTAAACCAATTTGTATAAGGTCGTTTGTAGTCCCATGAGTTCCATCATGAACAACATAGATATTAGCCATTGGATATATTAATATTAAACTTTCGCCATTTTTTACAGCAGCTTCTTTTGAACAGTTCATACCACTGAACACAATAACATTAGGAACTCTTCCATCAGATAATCCTATACCATTATGAATCTTATAAATTGCTGAATGATTTGATTTTTTCTTTTCTTTACCTGCAGCTTCATAACACACATTAGCTAATTTGTCACTGTAATTTCCATAAGCCGTACAGTGTTGAAAAACCTTTCCATAAATTTCCATGGCCTTTTGATATACTTTACAAGCCACCTCACGAACGGTATCTACAGCTCGTTCAAAAACATTTCTTTCTGGCTGAGGTCTATCAAATTGCTGCGAGCGATCTGCGATTTCTTCCTCGAGCAACCCGTAGAGGTCAAAATTGGTAAGAGGGCAGTTGAGAACGTAGGCATAAAGATTAGGGTCGGCTTTAACGCCGAGGGGATCTTGAGTAAGCCATCGGCCTACTTCTGGATCGTAATAGCGTCTTCCAAAATATACATAACCACTTTCAGGGTCTACTCGTTTACTTGAAAAGCGCCATGGATTAAAGAC
>JBDHQC010000048.1:0-11531 GCA_039806815.1 Parachlamydiales bacterium | reverse complement strand
CTCTCATCGATGGAGATACGTTGGGAAGAGCCTTCCCGGAACTTCAAATAAGTTCTTGCACAATCTATGGCATACCTCCAAATCCGGCATTCTTATGTGACCCTCAAGGAAATAGTGCCATGTTACGAGTCGATTCCTGTCATAAGACAGAAAAAGTTGCACGAGCATGCACGCAAACTCTTGGTTCAAACGTTGCATTAAGTATTTATATCATGAATGGCAAAAAAGCAAAACAAGCACTCGTTCGAAATACATATAGCGAAGCCATACAGATTGGCAAAGGACTCCTGGAAAAAAAGCCATTATGTGACCTTGGTCTTGAATTAGTAGGAAAGGGTACGGTATCAGAATTCATTCAGGAAATTTCCGATGGCTTTTCAAAAGGATCCATCCACATTATAGATAGCTTTCATGCATTTACGATAGATGTTCAAAACGAATATTTAATCGTTTTTAAAAATGGGATCCCCATCGTTACAACCCCCGACATCATCTGCATTTTTGACGAAGATGGAAATACACCACTTCCTTCTGAAAAAATAAAATATGGAATGAATGTATGCATTTATAAAAAACCAGCACCAAAAGTCTGGAAAACGGCAAAAGGCCTATTTCTTACAGGACCTCGTGCCTTTGGATATGAATTTGATTATATTGAAAGGATAAACATATGAGTAGAATTGGTGTTGATATTGGTGGAACGAATACAGATGCCGTACTTGTTTCAGAGAAAAATGAGATACTTGCCAAATGTAAAGTTCAAACTCTCGATTCGATTGAAAAGTCAGTAGTTACTGCCATCTCGAAAATTGTCGAAAATGGAAATGAAGA
Organism: Parachlamydiales bacterium; assembly: GCA_039806815.1. Lineage (GTDB taxonomy): Bacteria > Chlamydiota > Chlamydiia > Chlamydiales > FEN-1388 > JBDHQC01. Next base: position 10,700 of record JBDHQC010000048.1, on the reverse strand, counting down.
GAAGATTGAGGGTATTTTTATTGGAACAACACATGCAACAAATGCCATTTTAGAAGAAAAAGACCTCCTTCCAACTGGCATTATTCGCATTGCAGGGCAATACCCGGATGTCACCTCAGGATATACATGGCCGAAGTCATTACAAGATAAAGCCATAAAAGGGCAAAGGACGATTCCAGGAGGCTTTGAGTGCGATGGTTCTGAAATATCTCCTTTTTCAAAGGAAGAGGCAAAAAAAGCAGTATATGATCTTTTAGAATTAGGGTGTGAAGGGTTTGCAATTATAGGAAGCTTTTCCATCATCAATCCTTTGCATGAACTCCATGTTCGAAAGATACTACAGGAAATAAAAGGGCAAAATACACCCTGTACCTGTTCTTATGAAATTTCAGGACTTGGTTTTATTGAACGAGAAAATGCTACGATCTTGAATACGAGTTTAAAATATGTGATGGCAAAAGGCTTTCAGAATATTCAAAATGCTTTGAAAGAGCTCCATCTGGAATGCCCAATGTATATGGTACAAAATGACCAGAGTGCAATGACCTTTGAAGAGGCATGTCACCTTCCTATCCTAACTATCGCATCAGGGCAGACAAATTCCTTTATAGGAGGGACTGTATTATCTGGGTATAATGATGCCTTGGTAATAGATGTCGGCGGAACATCTTCAGATATTGGTCTTGTTTTGAATAAGATGCCAAAAAGGTCAAGCCACTCGACAAAAATTGGTGGCGTTCAGATGCAATTTTGTCTTCCGGATACAAATTCTTTAGCAATCGGGGGAGGAAGCATTGTTACAGAACAAGGAGTTGGTCCACAGAGCGTATCAAAGCACTTATTGAAAAAGGCGCTATGCTTTGGGGGAGATATCTGCACATTGACTGATCTTGGCATCACAGTAGGGGCAATTGAAATAGATGGGACAAAAAGTTCACCTTATTGCAAGGAAAAAGCCTTAAGGCATTTGAAAGAACTTTCGAAACAACTGGAAAAAGCAATTGTCGTGATGTTGGGAAAATCCAGGGAATTACCCATTATTCTCGTAGGCGGAGGAGCTCCTATTATTTGTTGGGCATTACTCAGGTTTTCTTCATTAAAAAACGTGCAGACAATAGAACATTCAAACGTTGCAAATGCGTTTGGAGCAGCACTTTGTGAATTTTCAGCAACTATTGACACAATAAAATCTCTAAGAGATGATACATCAGTACTTCAAGATTTGAAAAATGAAGCTCTTTTAAAAGCTATAGAAAAGGGGGCATCGAAAGATCAAGTACGGATAACTCAAATGGAGATTACCCCAATTGCCTATTCAAAAGAGAATTTAAGTAAAATTTACATTCGAGCATGTGGATAAAAAAAAGCTTGGATACATTGTATATCCAAGCTTTTGCAATTATGCTGCTTTTTCTGTACTTTCTTCTGAAAGGATCTTATTTTGTCTTTCGACGTATTGATCGATCTTTTCACGAACGCGCATATTTGCGCAAGTTTTCAAGATCGTATCCGGGGTAAATACCCAATCAGTTTTGCCATTTAAGGACATGGTATTTGCAAAACCTTGTAGTGCTGTACAAAGGCCGCAAAACTCATTGCTCATCAATCCTTGATTATTTGTGCCATTTTCGAGATTGAACGCAATTCGAGCGTCTTCGATCTCTTGCATTTCTCTTCGGATATCCTCGTATACCAAGTCAGAAAGCTCATTATAAAGCTGTCTTGTAGAAAGAGGCTCTACCGTCTTTGAATATGTGTCTAATGGCTGCATTTGTTTTAGAGCGGGATCAAGCGCATTCATCATACCCATTATGTTCGTAAACGAGTTTGCAGCATTCATAAAGCACCCTACCATTCCACTTATTGTAGATTGATTGACGTTATTTCCTTGTACCTTTTCTTCTGAAATCTCTTTTCTGATCGCAGCTTTAAGTGCTTCGAGCTTTTCTTTTTGTTCAGTACTAAATGGTTTTGTAACTTCTATTTCAATACTTGGTTTAACCTTTTTTTCATCCGTTGGCTTTGGAATGTGTTCTCGTTCATATTTTGAAGAAAGATAGGACAATCCTTTTGGAGAAATTTCCTCGATACTCTTTTGAATTTCTTCTGAAATAGATCGCATATAGGCTTTTGCAGATTCGTGTACAACTTCTTGGACTTTTTCTGACATGGGAAAACCCACGAGTTCCATAAAATGTAAAAATGTTTTCGAAGCACTTTCTGCACAACTCCATAAGGTATTTACGAGATCAGAGTCATTTTCCGATTGATACTGACTATTTTTTTCTTTCAATTCCTCTAATGCCTTTTCGTCGGCTTGAATTGACATAATTTCACTTTTCCAGGCTAGATCATTATTTGCTTTCTGGGAAAAAAATACTATTTGCTGATCCAATTTGCCTCGCTCTTCTTGGGACAATTCTTCAATATCAAAGGATCTTGCAATTCCGCCCATGACATTCTGGCAAAACGCTTCATATATCGCTTTACTTGCCTCTTGAAGCTCTCCTTTTTCAACTTCTGAAAGCTCCACTTTTGGACACTCTACTTGCGTAATATTTTCGTTTTTGTCTGTTATAAAGAGAATATAGTTAGAACGGCCGCGACTTGCATCAACATGATTAAAATTCATAATTACCTCAAAAAAATTATACTATATTAAATAATAAATTACAATAATTTAATTAATTTTTGAAATTATAAATATTTTGCAACATCTAAGGCTGCATAAGTAATTATAAACTTTGCTCCTGCCCGTTTAATACAAAGGAGCGACTCTTCAAAGGCCTTCATTTCGTCGAGCCAACCATTATATGCTGCGGCTTTAATCATGCAGTATTCTCCACTCACCTGATACGCTCCTACAGGGATATTCGTTTTTTGAGAAACTGCGGCTATGATATCGAGATTTGTCAACGCCGGCTTTATGAGGAGCATATCTGCCCCTTCTTGTTCGTCTAATAGACATTCGAACACTGCTTCTTTTGCATTGGCGGGATTGACCTGATAATTTTTTTTATCACCTACTTTAAGAGTAGAATCGAGCACATCGCGAAAAGGGCCATAAAAGCACGATGCATATTTTGCAGCATACGATAATATACCAACGTTCTGAAAATGATACTGATCGAGCGTCTTTCGCAAAACTTTCACGCGTCCGTCCATCATGTCCGAAGGAGATATAAAGTCGACCCCTGCTTCTGCTGCACGAAGTGCCATTTGACTCAGTTGCAATATCGTTTCGTCATTTCGGACGGTTCCATCATCGTCTAAAATCCCATCGTGTCCGTGATCAGTAAACGGATCGAGCGCAATATCTGCCATAATACAAATGTCGGGAAATTCTCGTTTTATGGTCGATATGGCTTGCTGTAAGAGATTTTCTCTTTTTGTTGCTTCAGAGCCAAAGGGGTCCTTTTTTTCAGGACTCGTATGGCAAAAAAGGTTTACGATGCCGATTCCTGCATTTTGCAATTCTTCGATATACGATAATGCAGCATCTTGAGAGTATCGAAAAACGTTTGGCATACTCTGAACAGCTTCTTTTTTCTTATGTCCTTCTGTGACAAAAAGTGGGACTATGAACTCTTGGGGTAGTAGATGTGTTTCTTGAAGAAGGGCTCGAACGCAAGGTTTTATCCTGTTTCTTCTCGGCCGAATCGATATTTCGAGATCGTGTTCTAGCATCATCTTTACATTCTCCTCATTTTTGACTTGCGAAATCGGCAAAATTTTGCGACATTCCAACTTTACGTTCACGGAGAAAATTTGTGAATCCAGAAAAAGACATAACTGACACGACAAAACTATTGGATTTGGCAAAAAAGGAAGTGTCTAAAATCATCGTTGGCCAAACGAAATTGATCGATAGATTATTTATCGGTCTTTTAGCAGAAGGCCATCTTCTTTTGGAAGGGGTTCCCGGGATTGCTAAAACAATGGCCGTCAACACTTTTTCGAAAGTCTTGAACCTCAATTTTAAACGGATACAATTTACTCCTGATTTGTTGCCATCAGATTTAACAGGGTCCTCAATTTACAACCCGAAAGAAGGGACATTCTCCATCCAGGAAGGACCTGTATTTACTAATGTTGTCTTAGCAGATGAAATTAATAGAGCTCCGGCAAAAGTGCAATCTGCCTTATTAGAAGTCATGCAAGAACATCAGGTCACAATTTCTGGAAAAACCATGAAAACATTAGATCCCTTCATGGTTTTAGCAACACAAAATCCCATAGAACACGAAGGGACATATCCTCTCCCGGAAGCTCAAACTGATCGTTTCATGATGAAAATCAACATCGACTATCCATCAAAAGATGAAGAGCGCGAAATTGTTGAACATTTTTCTAAGAAAAATAAAATTGAACTACAGAATATCTTGCAAAAACAAGACATCGATGCGATGAAATCGGTATGTGAAGGGATCTATATCGACGAAAAAGTTTTGAACTACATTCTCGACATTGTGTTTGCAACTCGTAAACAAAAGACAAATACCGAAGTATCCCCATTACTCGAATATGGAGCATCTCCAAGAGCAAGTATTGCTTTATGTCAAACTTCAAAAGCACACGCTCTCCTTCAAGGACGAAACTATGTAACACCTTCTGATGTCAAAGAGCTTGCCTTCGACGTTCTTCGCCATAGACTCGTTCTTTCCTACGAATCACTTGCACAAGAAATCAGTCCTGATCAAATAATACAAAAAATCCTTGAAATGACCCCCGTACCGTAAAGTTGTTATGGAAGAATTTTCAAAAGATCTTTTCAACAAAGTAAAAAAAATTGAGATTGCAGCAAAACAAAAGGCTCTCAGCCTTCTTTCCGGCATGTATCTTTCTAGATTCAAAGGAAGAGGAGTCGAAATTAGTGAAGTTCGAGAATTTCAAGAAGGAGATGATTTTCGCGCAATAAGCGCATCAAAGTCTGCCCAATTTGCAAAACCCTATGTCAAACTTTTTTCAGAAGAACGAGACTTAACGGTGATGATCGTCGTCGACATTTCTGCCTCATGTGACTTTACAAGCGCCTTTGAAACGAAACGAGAGCGTCTTGCCGAAATTGCTGCACTCATTTCCTTTTCTGCGATTTACAACCACGATCGCGTAGGCTTACTTCTTTTTTCTGATATAAAAGAAAAATACGTCCCTCCCAAAAGAGGAGCACAGCATGGCGCAAGAATTATCCGCGAGTTACTTGCTTTTCGTCCAAAAAATAAAGGGACATCACTGAGTACTGCTTTAAAAAGTCTTAATCACGTACTTCATAAGAGAGGTATTATCTTTTTACTTTCAGATTTTATCGCAAAAAACTACCAGAATGAATTTCTCATTACGGCAAAAAAAAACGATCTCATATGCGTTCGGGTTTTCGATGCTGAAGAAGAAACTCTTTCCAAAATGGGAATTGTGACAATTGAAGATCTTGAAACTTTAACGCCATATATACTTGATCTCGATGAGAATGCCTGTAGAAATTTTGAAAAAAATAGAAAAGTTGCACTTGATTCTTATCGCGATCTCGTTAAAAGATCGGGATCTGATGATATAGAAATTTCGACCACATCGCAATTTATCGAACAGATTCGAAATTACTTCATACTCAGGAAAAAATTGCATCCCATATGAAAAGACTGTTTTTTACATTCCTTTTTTTGTTTATGCATATGGTTTTATCCTCGCAAGATTCCGTTTCAAGTAGAGTCGAAATAACTCCGGAAGTTGCAAAAATGGGATCTGAGGTAACAGCGATTGAACATATTCAATTTCCTTCCGGGTACGTTCCAAATCTCGATTCCTTTTTTCGGAATATGTTCGACTTTGGAACGTATAAAATCATTGGGACTTCGTATGACTTAAAGACAAACTCTCTCGATATCGTTTTTAAAATAACCCCAGAATCATATGGCACGATCAATTTTTGTCCAGGGATATGTCCGTTTATAAGGGAAGACACCAACGTTCTGCTTACAGTTTTACTTAACTCCGGAACATTTACATGTATTCCGACTGTAACCTCAGGATTAGAATTCTCAAATCCTGTCCCTTTCAACTTTGATTCCCTTGTTCTTATCGATTCAGAAAATAGAAAAGCTTCTTACGAAAATCAAGTAAAGCATCAAAAAGATCTACAAGACAACGAGAGAATCCTTGAAAGGAGAAAAACATTTTTTTCTGCAGTGTATTTTTTCTTCTTTGGTCTTTTTCTTGCAGTCATTGTTTTGTGGGTTGTCTATCAATTTGACATCCCATTATATCCAAAGCCAAAAAAACTAATTCCAAAAGATGCAAGAGCATTATTCGAAGTACTAGTAAAGAACAAAGATCTTCCTTTTTCGAAAAAAGAAGATATAAGTGCCAAGGCAATTAGACTTTCCTTGCAAGAGCTCCTACTTTCTCCTGCCTCAAGCCTTACCTTGGATGAATTACGCGGTCTTGTTCAAGAAAATGCCACAATAGGCCTCGACGATAAGACATTTCTTTTTCAAGCATTCAAAACACTTGAAGAAATTCAATTCACAAAAAGTCAAGAAAAAGAAAATGCGCTATCTCTACTTACGGAATCTTTTTATTCTTGGTTTACAAAAACAAAACTCACAGAACCACAGCATCGATCGTAAATGAGCTATTTCTTAGGCTGATGTTCAAAATTCAATGATACTTTTCTAAAATTTATAGTTAGGAATCGCGGTCTTGCCCTGAGATACGAAAACATACGAGACTTTTGTTCATCCATTGGGGAAGTGCACTTTGAAAACGATTCTGGAATTCGAGGGAAAGCTTCGCCTTTAACGCTTGTTTTTCTTCAGATGACGCCTTACTAATTTGCTTCATCATATCTTTTCGACACTCGACAATATCTTGTACGACTTTAGGATTTTGAAAACAGGCATGTAAGACCGTTTCATCGCATGTATAGGCGCAAAAAAGATATGGCTTTGACTGAACTGAAATATATTCAGATAATGCAAAGTACGAAATGTGTTCATCGCGTTGTTTTTGTTCATTTGAAGCATAGAGCATTTTCTTGCCTGTCATCATTTTGTAAAAAACAACTCTTAATTGCTCATCTTCGATTGGAATTTTTCCGAGCTCAGATTCGTGTTTGATTTCTTGGGGAGGAAGGTTCTTTGCTCCATCGATAAAAAGAAGACAAAGCCGTTCTTCCAGATCGGGATATTTCACCTTTGCTTCTTCAAAAAATTCTTCATTTTTATACAATGAATTCAAAAGATTTTTTAAAAGAAATTGGCATGCCTTAAATTTTTCGGTTTTAAGTTCTGCCTCTTGAGATAAAAGTGTATCGATGTGAAATTTATGGGAAAGATTTGTTCTTTGATGGCGCTCTTTTGCTTTTGAAACAAGCGGTGCAATTTTTCGATATTTCTTAATAGCACGTTTCCGACTTTCATTTTCGATTTCTTCAAAAGTCTTTTTGGAATGAGAAAGTAAAGCATGGTGAAACAAAAAAGCATCTATCGATGCCTTATGTTGTTGTGAAAGAAGAAAAACGATATAAACCAAAAACCCAATCGTTGTGATAAAAATATTCACGAATTTTTCCTGTAGGTGATCACCGGCATATCAGTTTTGACAATAAAGTAAAAATCTCTTGATTTTTCATTTTCATTCACAAAATCCAGGTGAAGGTAAACAAGGTTTGGCAAAGCTCTAAATTCAAAAGGCCAATACGTTTGCCATTTGGCATCATCAGGCTCATCTTTTTTTACTTTCTCTGTTGTTTTATTTGTCTGATTTCGAACCTTTTCTTTCGTATAAAAAAATGAAAAATAAAGATCTTTTATACCATCTAATAATAGCTCTTTTTTTATGCACGAAGGATCTTTTTCCTTCTCGTTTGGCATTGGCCAAAAATAGGCATAGAGCTTTGAACTTTCCAATGAAAGCTGAACGATAATGCTCCCTGATAGGCGCTCGTCTAAATCGGTTTCGTTATTCAATGCAAAAACGATCGAATTTGGCATTCCATTTTGATTTGTTTCGAGGGTATAAAATATTGCCTTTTCTTTTTTTTTCTTATTATCTTTACACGTTGAAAAAAACATCTTTGAAAGTCTACAAAAGGCAAATTGTATTTTTTCTTCTCTGTTATTTTGTTTTGTAAGCAAAGCATCAGAAAGAACTATGCTTTGTACTGTTCCAAATAACACGACAACGAGTAAGGAAAATAAAAGCATAGAAATGAGGACTTCGAGAAGAGAAAATGCATGTCTTTTTACACATTTAGAGCGCATCATGAGAAAGCACCGTATCTTTTTGAAGGCAAAAATAAAAACTTCGCAATTTGTTTATTTTCTCTTCATCTTTATAGAGCTCTACAAAGACTTGGACTTTTAAAAGTTTATCGAGATGATCTTTTTGTCCTTCTTTATCAAGCAGTCGAAATGTATAAAGTGCTTTCCATCCGGGAAGAGAAAAATCTTCTTTTGTGCACGTGCCTTCTTCTGCGATCGTTTTCCAGGGAATAGTATTTTGCGAAAAATCTGCAAAAAGGCAAGCTAAGCTTTCAGAAAAGATATTTTCTGCAATTTTATGCTTTCTTTGATGTCCTAAAGATTTGATCTGGGAAGTAAAATGTGCGGTCGTGCTACTCAGTATTAGACACGTCAGGATTATTCCGCACAGGACTTCGACCAGTGTGAAACATCTCTTGGAAATAAAGCTCGACTTCTTCTGGCAAGGGAATTTGTTGTTCTTCAACATCTTCGACTTCGTCTTGTCGGCAATACTTCTTAATCTCAATTTCTGAAGAGTTCTTGTTATTTTGAAAAGAGAGGACAACTTTTGCATTTTCGTAAAAAGGCCCTGTTGGAAAAAATTCAATCCGATCAAAACCACCAGCATTTTCAACAATGAGATCTTGCACCTTATCGAGCATGATTTTTCTAAAATTTCGCCCCAAAAGACGAGAGGAAAGCGCTTTTTTTGCTTCAAGCTCAACAATCCAACCATCTTCATCCAAAGAAAAATCAACAGAAATCACAGCATTTGAAAGCCTTGATAGCTTATTTGCAAGCTGCAGTTTTTGTATAATGGCTTTATTTTGCTTTTCCAACTGTATTGTTTTCAACTTTTTAAAAATCTGAAGGCCACCATATGCAGAACCAATTCCTACTAAGAGTAATGCAATAAGCACTTCGAGCAAGGTAAATGATCGACGAAGCAACAAGCTTTTACCGATTATGCGACCTTGGATCATTTTCATTTAATCCTTCTGAGCTTACATGAAATTGCCCATCTCTATAATCCACATGGTAATTTTTCCCCCAGGGATCTTTTGCTATGTTTTTTAGATCTTTTGGTGCAAGTGGAGAGGCTTTTACAATTTCTGGCCAATCTTTGGCAATAGCATTGCCATCATCTTCACTTTCAGCATAATGGGTTGTAAGAATCGTCTCAATTCTTGAAACAGTTTCTTTTGCTTTAAAAATTCTTCCCTTATTAAGACTTTGGTTGTAGTTATAGGCAACAGCTCCTGTAATTGTTGCAATGAGAATCATGACGATAATCATTTCAATAAGCGTAATCGAATTTTTCTTTTTTCTATTTGCATTTTTTTTTACGAGATCTGTTCTTCTCATTTGCACCATTTTTTTACTCCCTTTAAACTATAAAACGTTCTGAACCCATTGGGTTTAAATTTGTTTTATAGAGCTCCGACGGGATGCTATCATCCTGTAGGAGAAAGAGTCAATAAATTTTAAAATAATTTCAGCGGCAAAAATTATGTCTTCAATATTTGCACCTTGCCCTCTTGCACTATCACTATCGATAGCAGAACACCTTGAAGAAAAAGAAGAACGCATAGTCTCGGATTTCAAAAGGATTTTTCAAAATAGAGAGTCGACGACTTTTTTTTCTCTCGAAGAAATTGAAACGATTGAAAAAACAAAAAATATCCTCAAGCACTGCCAAGAAAGAACATTTGTTGCCCTGGCAAGAATTGTACAGGAAAATTACTCGACTGCTTCCCCATTTTTTAAATCGTATAAAATAAGAATTGCTTTCTTTAAACCATCTAAAAAACCAAGAAGCCCTATAAAAATAAACCCCCTTCTCCTCATAGCAAAAAGTGAGGTCCTCGCGCTTCTTTTTTTTCACAATCGAAAAGAGCCCCTAACGACATTACATATCGACACCGTCTCGAAAAAAGTATTTTCATGCCTAAAAAATTACCTTAAAGGAAGACGTATCGATCTTGAGTCTTTTCCTAAGACTTTTTTTCCTCTTTTTAAAACAGCTTTTTTTTGGCAAATACCCGACCTTCAAAAAGCTTGTAAGGAAGAAATTAAACAATATTGCGAGAAGAAAAATAAGCATTTTACAACTTTAGTCAAACTTACAGAAGGTGTACACAGAGCAAGAGATGAAACTCTGCACACTGGCAATACAATTTTTAAAAGACTAACAAACGCCCTCGTTATTCTACTCAAAATATCAATCCTTGAAAACCCTCCTTATGTCTTGTGCTCGGTTTTGCCAAAGTTTTCCAAAACCACTGCCTCATTCATAGCGTCTGAATACCTTCAGAAAAATCTGACGTCAATTAATTCTCATAGAGACATCACAATCAAGAGATTTTTTGCTCAATTGAAAGCATATTCTCCTCGTTGCATAGAAACTGAACATAATCCATTTGAAGCAATTCGGCCTAACGTAATCTCTTCTTATTTACA
>JBDHQC010000199.1:0-2614 GCA_039806815.1 Parachlamydiales bacterium | reverse complement strand
CGAGGCTTTGACGTGCCCGCTATGATTAAAAACTTCGTTAACAGAGTACCAGTCTTAAATTGAATCTTTTTTGTATGTGATCGCGCGATAAAATTGTTCATTCATCGCAACTTTTGTTTCCGGAAGATTGATATTTAAACTTAGGAAAGGTTTTCGTAGAGCAAACTCTTCTCGATCTTTTTGAGACATTTTTTTCCAATCACTCGGATCTGTGTCGCAATGAGCAAAACCAAATCTCAGGTATGGGATAATTGCTTCATCCGAAGAGTCTAATTTTACGAAATCCCTATTTTCATTATGTGCAACTTTGACAGCATAAGACATCAGTATCGTTGCAATATATTTTTTTAGATAAAGATTATCGATTCGTAAAGCGACGATTCTGAGTGATGAGTTTTGTGGTCCTTGTTTTTTATGTTTTGTTTGCAATAGCATTGCGCCAATAGGTAATGTTGATTCCTTATTTTGCAGCATAATGAGTTTAAAAGACTTATTTCCACTTTGAAGAGCGCCTTTATTTTCTATTAGGTTTTGCATTTCTTCAGGGTTATCGTCAAAGACGCAAATTTCTAAAAGACCTTGAAAAAAGTTATTAACGAGAAAATCAGCAAAAGAACTTGATTGTTTTGTTATATCTTCCCATTTTTTAAGCTCATAAGGAGATATACATGTAAAGTCTCTATGAAAAGATATGAGATTTTCAAATTGTTCAATTGATACTTTGCCATTTTGTAGAGCTTGGCATGGACATGGTATTGAAGTATTAATATTCATATAACAATAAATTAAATGTTAAAATAATATTAATTATATAATTTATATTATTTTAAATCATTTAATATTTTCTATTCTTTACTGAATTTCTCTATAAAATGGATCAGAAAGATAATAAGATGTATTCTCAGTCTTTGTTGCCCCTTTATCAAGGAGCAAAAGGATGATATCATGGGGATATTCGCGCATTAGAGCGTAATCTAAAGAATTTTCTAAAGGTTTTGCTCCTTTTTGGATTAACAGTTTTACTATTTCTAAAGACTTTCCACATGAAAGAGAAATATCGAGATGGCGATCTGTAACGTGTGCCCCTGCTTCAATTAAAAAAATGATTTGCTCTTCACTTGTGCCATTCTCTAGAGTATCTGAAAGCTCTTGATTGAGAAGTTCTTGCGATAGCTTCTTTTGAATCGCACGATCTACAGCAATTTTATCTTTAAAGACACAAGTACTTTCTTTTGCAACCATTCGATAGCTCGTGGATTGAGATGATATGAAACATTTTCTAAAAGTATCTGCAATTTTTGGAAAAAGTTCAGATTGAATATCTGGAAATTTACTAACGAAATATTTGGTGTAACGCTTGCAATATTCGAACACCTGTTTTTTTGCAGTACTGTGATCTTCGATGGCAGTGCCTCTATTTTGTAGCAAATTCTTCCATAGCGCATCGTCAGTTGCATAATCGTACCATGATTTGCACGTAAGAGAAGCGTTTGTCAAATCATCTTCGTTCAAATACGAAAATATTTTAGACAAAGGATCACCAAGACGAGAGTATTCGCACTGCATAATTGTCTCTTTAATTTATTGATTTTTTCGTCGCTATTGCGATCAATTGATTGAAATGCTTCCTCCTGCATCAACTGTGATATTTGCACCATTGATGTAGTTTGCAAGTGGACTTGCTATAAATGCACAAGCGCGTGCTATTTTTTCACATCTTCCAGAGCGATTACAAGGATTTGGTAATACTTCTACAATTGCTTTTTTTTCAATCTCATCCCAATTTGCTTTCCAGCCATTTTCTTTTGCTGTTTTTTTTCAATGCTCTTTTACATTATGGGTCAATATTGGTCCTGGAGAAATAGTATTGGCAGTGACCCAAGACTTTGTATGCATTTTTGCCTTCTTTCTGAATATCATCTGCAACTCAATCGATTTCTTTTTCGTTTCTTCCATGGAGCATTACGATAACATCTTCTTTTGCAAGAGCTTTTGCGATGCTTTCGCCAATTCCGGAACTACTTCCTGTAACGAGTGCTTTTTTTCCAGATAGTTGTAAATCCATCCTTAATCCTCCAAACAAACTGCACTCTATCAAAATCTAAAACGCTTGTCCAATGCTGAAATAAATTTGGAATAAAGGATCGATTTTTTTGCGAGGGTTGAGAGGAACTGCAATGTCAAGTCTCAAAGGTCCAATAGGGGTTGTGTATCTAATGCCGCAGCCAACTGACTGAAGTTGTTTCAATGAAACTTTTGGCATATTTTCAGAGTAGACGTTTCCTATATCGTAAAAAAGTACAAATCCGACATTCGTGCGCGTACGTATGCGCGCTTCAACTGTCCCTGTAAGCATTGAACGTCCACCTATTGGCATAGTATTTTTTCTAATCAAAGGGCTTACAGTTTGTGCTTTATAACCGCGTAGAGAATTATCAGATCCTCCGTACAGTCTATCTGGTGTCGGAATATCGTGACGCGACCCTCCGATGATATTTCCTAATGTTGCCTTGAGAGCGATCGTCATGCGATCATTAAAAAAAGAACAATAATGAGAAAGTGTCGATACATGGATTGTATAGGGAAAACTCGGGAAAACAAATTGAAATGACGG
>JBDHQC010000198.1:0-2618 GCA_039806815.1 Parachlamydiales bacterium | reverse complement strand
TTGTGTGCCATCGTGAAGAACTTCCGGATATTGAACTTCGATGATTCTTCCAAGTGCATCGTATGCATAACGGGTGATGTTTTTTTGTGGAGAAATAGTTGCAACTTTTCGTCCTAACATATCGTATTCGTAGTGGGTTGCAAATGCATTCCCGTTGTCCCAAATTTCTTCTTCTTTAATGAGTAACCCACGAATGTCATACGTATATTTTGTAATGTATCTCAGGGCTTTTTTCATGACCATTCGGCCATTTTCATCCCATTCAAATTCTGTCACTCTTCCGATTGCATCTTTGGAATATTTGATGTGGTCATTTTCGTCGTACTTGAAAGAGAGTTCTGATTGGAGTTCTTTTTGCCCATCGTAGATCCTTTTTTCTTCAACAAGCCCTTTTGAATTGAAGGAGTTTTCTGTTCTGAGGACGAGTGCTTTCTTTTTGAGTTTAAAGTCGTAAAAGAACTCTTCGATGACTTCGGATTCACCAAAACGAGGTGTTTTTTTGCGAGGCTTTATGCGTTTAATCGATCGAATGCGTACATCTGTAAGGTCATTTTTCTTTCTCGAAGATCCATCATCAGAGGTGTGTTTAATCAAGATGGCATTTTCGTCGTATTTGAAAAACTCGCGACTGCAAATGTGATTTTTGTTTTTTATGAATTTTGCTTCGAGGAGATTTGTGCCTTTTTTGTACTGGTAGATGGTTTTTAGGCCTGATGGATCTATTTCTTTGAGTTTCAGATTAAGTTTGTCTTTTGAGTATACTCGACGGATACTAAAGTGATCGCAGGTTGATTTACTCGAAGGATTTCCTTCTTTATCGACGATGAGCTCTCCATTTTTCTGAGTAAAAAACCCCCAATATTTTTCTTTGATGACGTTTCCGTGGTTATCGTAGTCGTATTCTTTTGAAAAGATCGGTTTTTTCTTTTCATCGTAAAGGGTATGACATAAAAGGTTTCCTTTTTCGTCACTTCCTTTTGTTCCCCATATAAAGCGTTCTTGAGATGCTAACTCCTCTTGTCCATTATATTTTTCTACAAGCGTAAGTCTTTTGTGTTTGTTGTAGTAATATTGCGTTTTATTTTTATATGCATCGTCTACTGTTGTATGAAAAAGGTCGTCGCTATTTTTTCTGTGATAGAGAAATTGAGCTGTTACTTCCTGCTTTTGTCCTATTCCAACAGGCGCCCATTGGGTTCTGATCCTGTTTCGTAAAAACTTAGCCCTTTTTTTGTCGGTAACTTTTCGTACTTGGTTATCGGCAAGATTGTTCTTCCCTTTTCTGTAGTAACGATTTTGAAGGAAAAACCCTGTACTGAGTTCTTTCTTCGAGACACGTAGTTGATGATTCGCATTTGGCTCAGAATAATCAAACTTCTGTATAGGAAGTCCTGGGCGTTCTATAGAGGTAATTGCATAAGCTTTTAAATTGTTGTGCTTATCTTTTACTTTTTTTGCTGTGAAGGTGATTTGTTTTTTATCACTTGTTTTGACAAGGACTTTTTGTTTGTCAGAGCCTTTAGGATCGAGGTATTTGAATTTAATGCTTGAAAGAACAGTTTTTTCTGAATGATTTCGAACTTGAATTTTTTTTATGTCATGAGATGAGTTGTAGGTATACAAGATCACATTTCCAGAAGGAAGCGCTTCTTTTGAAATCATATATGTGGCTACATAATAATGATATTCTCCCGGTTTTGGTCGATGTTTTCTCTTTTTTCTTGTATAGGTGCGAACAGTTCCATTTCCCGTCGTTATCCGAAAAACGTCTTTTCCCACTCGTTCGAGCTCTATGTTTTTTAGATTTGTTTGTCCTGAAATAAGTCCTGAACCCGTATTAGTAAGCCCTGTGTTTTCACATTGTAATTCAAAACCCTTTGCCCAACCATTTCCTTTAAAGATCATCTTGCCGCCTGCAGGCTCGTACAACACTGCAGTGGTTTTTTTATTTTCATTAAATTTGTTTGGCGCTCCTGAAGACAGAGTGTGTTTTTTCTCTTTTTCATTTCTACGCTCTTTAGCTTCTTTTATTTTCCGACGAATTTTGTCATTGCGTTTTCTTATTTTCTTCATTTCAGCAGAACTTTGACCATGTAAAATCTCATATTCTTCCTCCTCTTCACCCCATTCAGAATGTTTGCTTTTTGGCATAAATTCTGCTAATGGATCAAGGTTTGGGAGAAAGTCTTTTGCATAGTTTCTTCCATGGCTTTGATGGACCTTCAGCTTATGGTTATGAAGGTATGTCCATCCTTGGGCAAGGTTTCCCTTTTCGAAAAATGAGCTTACATAAGTATACCCTAGCTGACATCCGTCCGGGCCTGAGAGTTGACAGGCTAATGAAGTATCGACAAAGTCCCCACTAATCGCGTTGACGCTGCCATTTATCACCGTAGAAGGCTCTGAGGTAAAGTTTACTAAGGATACAGGTTGAGGAAGGCTGTTATTTGCAGACTCTTCGGCATACATTCCGAAGGTGGTTATGATAAAGAACAGTTGAAACAGTGCGATTTTTGTTGGGATATTCTTTATCATTGAAGACCTCCGAGCGTTGAAAACGCCCGAGAGTATCAAAGATTCAACTTGAAATTTGCAATAAATTTAATTTTTTATTTTTA
>JBDHQC010000197.1:0-2622 GCA_039806815.1 Parachlamydiales bacterium | reverse complement strand
TCACATGAAAAGCAAACCTGCCAGTACTTTGCATTTTTAATGACTGTCGTTTGACAGATCTGTCCTAGAATTTCTCTTGTTTTGCGAAATTTGACCCACCCAATGCATGGAAGATATACTCGATCATCAATTACTTTTACTCCTTGAGGATACCGAAAACTATCATGTTCTCCCTTACATTTGAAGCGAGGGTAACCTGCCTTTCCCTCTTTTTTTTGCACTCGTCGGAAAAAATGTTTATAGGCTTGATCAAGATCGTGTAATGCTTGTTGTAAAACTTGTGAGTGAATATCTTTTAGCCACGATGTCTCTTCTTGTTTTTTTTAAGAAGGTAAGGTGTTTATTTTGATCAAATAGTGAAAGTGGTTTTTTGTCCTTTTCCCATTTTTCTATTCGTGCAGCAAGACCTTGATTAAAGGTCCATCTACAAGCTCCTGCAAACCGGCAAAACAACTGCAGATTTTGTGTAGTGGGAAGTAAACAAAATTTATACGTCTTTTTAATAATCATGGTGGCATGTTAATCTTTGGCCTATGAAAGAGTCAACAATTTTTAGAAGAGGAAGAACATGTGTTTTTCTTCTTCATGTACATTTGGTCTTTGTTACTAAATATCGTCGAAAAATATTTACATTTTGAAGGATTTAGAAGAAATTTTTCGGAACGTCTGTAAAAAGTTCAGAGCAGAACTTGTTGAATTTAATGGTGAAGAGGATCACGTTCACTTATTAATCAACTATCCTCAAACAGTTGCAGTTTCTCAGCTTGTTAATAGTTTAAAAGGAGTATCATCGCGACTTATTCGAAAAAAGAAATATCCTTCTATTACAGAAGCATTATGGGGATCAAATTTTTGGTCACCGAGTTATTTTGCAGGAAGTTGTGGTGGAGCTCCACTTGAGCATATACGTAAATATATTGAACAACAAAGTGTTATTCCTCAATAGGAGCGCCTTACATCGCACCCATAAATGAGCGGGTTTTACGGCGCGATAGATAAAGATAAGACAAAGTAGCTTGCCGCTTTGGAAAAAACAAGGTACAATGTAGAATTGATTGAACCAAAACGCACAAGGAATCGTGAATCTGAAACTTATTCCAGTAGATGAGCATGCACTCGATCAAAATTTAATTGATAAAGATGCACTCAATGTCATTAATCAATTACAAAAAGAAGGCCACGTTGCCTATCTCGTCGGTGGTGGTGTTCGAGATCTACTCTTGGGGAAAACGCCAAAAGATTTTGACATTTCCACCTCGGCATTGCCAGAGGAAATCAAACGAATTTTTGGAAGACGCTGCATTCTCATCGGAAAACGCTTTCGGCTGGCACACCTAAGGTTTGACAAAAAAATTTTAGAAGTATCGACTTTTCGCTCGGGAGATCTCGAATCATCGACGTTGATCGTTCGCGACAATAGATTTGGAACTCCTGAAGAAGATGTAATGCGTCGCGATTTTACGATCAATGCCCTTTTTTACGATCCAAAAACTCATACTATTTTGGACTATGTCGATGGCGTATCGGATATTAAACAAGGAGTCTTACGAACAATTGGGGATCCTTATGCCCGATTTAAGCAAGATCCTGTGAGAATGCTTCGGCTTTTAAAATTTTTAGCACGCTTTGGCTTTGACATTGAACCAAAAACGATGCGCGCCATGACAACGTGTAAAGAAGAAATTCTAAAAAGTGCCCCTGCCCGAATTTTAGAAGAATTGTTTAAAATGCTCGAATCTGCAAGTGCCGAGAGATTTTTTAGAGTCATGAAAGCGCACGATTTTCTGGATATTCTCTTCCCCTGTTTTCATCATTTCTTGACAGGTCCATTTGCAGAACGCGGATTTGAGTATTTGAATGCCATTGATACTCTGCATATAAAATATCAAAAGGACATCGACCGAAATGTCTTATTCTGTGCGCTTATTTTTCCAATTTTAGAATGCGAACTTGAAATGCTTTCTTCTGATCGCGGGCGCCCAATTAGTTTTACAGAAATCATGCAACTTTCAGATTCGCTCTTACAAGGGATTAACTCCTCCTCATTTGCCCATTTTCCAAGAAAGCTTCTTTCAGTGACGCACTACATTCTTTCAATGCAATTTAAATTAACTCCTCTTTTACAAAAGAAAAAATTAAGTCCAAGAACTCTCATGCATGAAGATTTTCCAAAAGCTTTGGAGTTTTTGCACGTACGGTCGAAAATTCATCCGGAACTCGATACCCAATACCGTCAGATTGTAAAAGAAATTAATATTTCAGAGTTGAAAACTTTATAAACTACCAAATATTTTGGTAATATAGCCAAAAAAGTTGGTAATTTATGTTAGAGTCTCTTTTCGGAAGCCTCGTTATAGAAAAAATCCTATTTTATTTATTAAAAAATAAAAACTATTATCCCTTTAGGGACAATTACAATGTTCTACCCCTGAGGATTTCATGAAAGATCGTCTTGCAAGCTATTATTATTGGGACGATATACAAGGACGAAAACAAGAAATTAATTTAACGCCGGTTTAACGTAAGCCCCATTCAGGATATATTTTGAAGGTATTTAGTTGAAAAAAGAGCCTTATTTCGTTTAGAACTTTTGTGAACGCAAAAACTACTAACGAAAAAGGC
>JBDHQC010000196.1:0-2635 GCA_039806815.1 Parachlamydiales bacterium | reverse complement strand
AAGATGGCCGCATTTACATTCTCGATAAAATGCTCGCTGTATGTCCAAAATCTAAAGAAGAGATGTCGGAATTTGCCCCACGTATTGAAACGATGACCGTAAAGTCAAGTAAGATTGGCATCATTATTGGTCCCGGAGGAAAGCAAATTCGATCGATCATCGAAGAGACAGGCGTCGAAATCGACATCAATGACGACGGTGTCGTAAGCCTCTCTGCTTTGTCTGCAAGCGATATCAAACGCGCAAAAGACATCATTTTTGGACTTACTGCCGAAGTTGAAATTGGCAAGATTTACGAAGGAAAAGTCACTTCAATAGTTCCCTTTGGAATTTTTGTCGAGATTCTACCCGGGAAAGAAGGTCTTTGCCACATTTCAGAACTGGATAATTTCCGGATTGAAAATATCCTCGAATATACACAAGGCAAAATTAAAATCGGCGATCAGATGAACGTTTTGGCCATGGAAATCAATGACCGTGGGCAAATCAAATTAAGTCGTCGCAAAGCTTTGCCGAGATAATCGTTCAATTTTAGCAATGAATTACCATAACCACGTAATTCATTGCTTTTTTCTTATCTTATTCTATCTTTAGTTTATATTAAAATAAATTCTATTAATGATATAATGTTGTTTAGGATAAGTGGAGATATTTATGTTCGACCTTCCGTCCCAAATTAAGTATCAAATTCGTTATATTTTCTATCCCGAACTCAAACCAATACCTGCCAGCCAAGCAGAATCCATCGATAACCCAAAGAATATAATCCTTCCCAAAAGCGAAGAGCACGAATCGAAATATGCCAAAGGGCTTGAGATCCTTCAAAAAAAGATGATACGTCATGAAACGTTAAAAGATGAAGACAATGATTTTGCACCGATAATTCACGAGTATGGACTTATAAAAAATGGAGATGGGTACATATTTACTGATCAAGATCAAACAACCCATGAATTTAGAACTATTAATCAGGCTATAATTTATCTTTCAAAGCAATATAAGAATGAGGATTTTTTTTCAGTAATAGTTTCAGGGGATGATCAAAATGATGGAAATTATGTCGTCAAAATTAAAAATGATACAGCTTTTACAAAAAAATATAGTGATGATGCATCGCTTTTAGCAGAGATACGAAAATCAATTGACAAAAGAATTCATGGGGTTAACTGGGATTTTCAACTCGAAAATCAAACTACGGGACAAATCGACTATATTGCTGAAGAACCAACAGACGAACTTTTAAAAAGATACGAAAGCGAAGCTACCTTTTTAGATGCCCAAGACCGCTATTATGATGTCCAATCGCAGACTGAGACGATACGTCTCGTAGAAATAGTTCATGATAAAGAGAAGAACAAATGGATGCTTTGCGACATTGTGACAGGATCGGGACGTTCATTTGACTCAAGAGAACAACTACAAGAATATCTCGAAGGAGATTTTCTTTCTGCAGTAAAAAGTGACGAAAAATTTCCCACAAAAGTTATTGAAATTCTCGATCATACGATTGAAAAGGAACATGAGAAAACGAGTTGGGTCATTTGCGAAAGTGGAAAAACGATCAAAGAAAACTCAGAACTTCTCAAAACATTAAGCGAATCAAAAAAGGAAGGAAAGGGTCATATTAAAGAATGGGGACTTCGCTATCTTCATCAAAACAGACTCGTGCCAATTGCCACAAAAAAAGATGGCACCTCAAATGTTTATAAAGACATATTCGAAAGAGAAAATGATCTAAGAGGTGGAATTTCAAAAGCAGGAACATTCTTTTTTACTCTCTATGCTCTTTCAGCTGGCATCAATGCTTATAGAACACTGACTGAAGGACCGGCACTTCTCCAACAGATGGCAAAAAAAGAAGCTGAAAAAATAAAAGCAAAAGAAAATGCTCAGAAGGCATTTGAAGAAGGAAAAGAAGCTCTTAAAAAATTTGAAGGGCATGAAGAAGAAGCCAATATCAAATTTGCAAAGAACGTCGATCTTAGTAGTAAATCGGGCCCTCCCCAAGAAGGAGAAGAGATCCAAACGGCGGTTTACATAAACTTGTTTGGTTATAAGGACCTCACAAAAGGCGGAAGAGCTGCAGCCCATGCTGACAATTTGACAAAGATCAACAAGCACTACCAGGCAAGCTACTATAAAGATTTTTCAACCTCACAAGACCCTGTCGGAGATATCACAGCCTTTTTAGCTGCTTTGCAAGCAACCGGCCATAGTACTGGACTCGTTTTCTTATCAGGACATGGCAACGCACTTCACATGTCAGGTCTTCCTCTTGCTGATATGCAAGTTAATCAAGGAAACTATGCTGCTTGGGCAGATTACATGGCAGACGATGCTTCTGTAATATTAGGCGGGTGTGAAACGGGGGCTGAAATAAAACCACCGGTTTTAGGCCCAAATCAAGTGTTTATGAACTACAATCCTCGTTCTGAAATGAATGCTGTACAACAACTTGCCGAGGCCTTAGCTTCTCGAGGACATATTGGAAATGTTTACGGCAATAAAGAAGAATCAGTTGCCAATAGTTGGGAACCATATGTCACTGACAATGGAAGAATTGAATGGAAATCTCTTGAGTTTTTAAATTGGCGTTCGGATCAAAGAGGAAAAGACATAGCTTTCGTCCAACCAG
>JBDHQC010000047.1:0-11778 GCA_039806815.1 Parachlamydiales bacterium | reverse complement strand
CTCATTTATCTTATATATTCCTATATGAAATTAAGCGAATGGGCAAAAAAGCAAGGCGTCAGTTACAAAACGGCCTGGCGATGGTACAAAGCGGGTAAACTTCCAGTTCTTGCTCAACAAATGCCAACAGGCACAATCCTCATACAAGAATCACAACCTGATGACAATGCTGTTGCCATTTATGCAAGAGTTTCCTCCTCTGACCAGAAGAATGATTTGGATGGGCAGGTTGCGAGGCTTGTAGCATTTGCAAATAAGAATGGATGGCAAGTAGCTCATACTGTAACTGAGGTTGGTTCGGGGTTAAATGGTCATCGACCAAAACTCATGAAACTTTTGACAAATTCAAAAATAAAGATTATTGTTGTTGAACATCGAGACCGCTTGATGCGATTTGGTGTAGAATATGTAGAATCTGCTTTGGGAGCAGTTGGAAGAAAGCTTATTGTAGTGGATAATAAAGAGTTACGTGATAATCCGGTGCAAGACATGATCGAGGTCTTGACATTGTTTTGTGCACGTTTGTATGGAAGACGCTCTGCTCGAAATAAGGCGAAAAAGGCATTGGAATCGATTCAAAGTGAAAATTAATTATGCATATCGCTACGAATAAAACCTAATTGTGCCAATACCTTAGATTGTGCAAGGCATGCAGGTGCTGCAAGGTTTGCATTTAATTGGGGATTAAACCTACGTATCAAGCAGTATGAGAGTGATAAAAGATCTACTAATACCATTGAACAACACCACTTACTTAACAGTCTTAAAAAAACAGAATTTCCCTGAATGTACGAAGTCTCAAAATGTGCACCACAAGAGGCACTACGAGATCTAGACAAAGCTTTTAACAATTTTTATCGCGGTTTAAAAGAAGGAACTGATGTTGGTTTTCCGAAATTTAAAAAAAGGGGAGAACATGATAGTTTTCGATTAACTGGAACGATAAAAATAAAAGGAAAAGCAATTCAGTTACCCCGCTTGGGAACAATCCGACTAAAGGAAGTTCCCAAAATTCGAGGAAGAATACTTTCTGCAACAGTTAGTCGAGAAGCCGATCGATGGTTTGTCAGTATATCAGATGCCCATCAACGTAAAAAAGAAAGAAGCAATACTTGCAAAAAGCACTCCAGGGATAATGTTTTCTCGTTGTTGAACCGCCATCAGGATCCCATCGAAAGAAGAATTATCGTATAAAGAGCACTTGAAATGAGAAATGAGCCTAAACTATGAGGATTTTCTTCCGGAAGTTCATGTCTCGTCACGTTCATAATGACGCCTCCTGCAATAAACGCAGAAACGAGCGCAATTGCAGTCGCAGATAATACGAAAAAGAGCCCACAGGTCCAACCCAAAAATAGCGATAAGACTAAAAACCATTTCGTTTTCATCGTATAATTATCCCCAAATGCAACACTCAATGAATAGTCGTTTACGAAATAATGAAGAGCCATTGCAAAGGTAAATAAAAAAAGAGGCTGTACTTCCGGATCGTCTTTATCGACAACGGCGTATCCAACGAGGAAGTTAAAAAAGGCATAGGAAAGAATCGAAAGCAAGTATTCTTCTTTTTCTTTCAATATCGATTTACTTTTATCGACAGTGAAAAATACCAAAAAACCAACGAGAGCCATGATGTAGACATGACGTTCTAAAAAAGGAAAAACACCTGATAAATTTTCAGTTACGAGAATATCGCTTTTTGCAAGTTTTGGCAATAGATCGATAAAGACATACGATATGGCAATACCACCACCTGCAGAAAGAAATCTCCCGTGAAAAAGAAAATCCAGTTTCAAAGATCTGTTTCCAATCAAATGAACAGCGGAAAAGACAATCACACTAAAAAGAGCGAGCAACGAATAGGGCATATTTAACCTCACAAAAGCTCATATTTTCAAAAACTTCTTGATTAATCAATTTAATTTTTTGTATATACATTTCGATTAATCATACAAACGACACCGTTACTTTTGAGGTCTCATATGAAATTTTCGTACAGATACGTTCTTTATGTTCTTTTGTTTGTAACGTCCTTTCCACTTTTGGCATCAAATAAGCTTCCAAAACCCTATCGAAACTTAAAAGAAGTATTACCTTTTGACAATTTTGGATGGTACAACAATGGAGATGCTATAGAGGATATTTTCCTTGAAAATCCAAATATTACCATTGCAGTCGAAGTTGGATGTTTTCTAGGAAAATCGACAAGACACATAGCATCTCTTCTCCCGAAAGAAGGAAAAATCTATGCCATCGATCACTGGAAAGGGTCTGAAGAGCACCAGGAAGGTCACGAGCTTTGGTATCCGAACATATCAAAGCTGTACGAGCAGTTTTTGAGCAATGTGATTCATGCAAATCTTACCCACAAAATCGTTCCCATAAGAATGGATAGTGTAAAGGCTACAAAAAAGTTGAAGATAAAGCCGGATTTGATCTACCTCGATGCTTCTCACGACACAAAATCAGTACTGAAAGACCTTCGAGCTTGGTATCCCTTTGTCAAAAAGCGTGGGATTTTATGTGGTGATGACTATGTGTGGAAAAGCGTTGCCAAAGCAGTCGATAAGTTTGCAAAGGAAAAAAAGCTTAACGTTATTGTTAATGGTACTTTTTGGCGCCTTACAAAATAAACAAGAGATTCACTACTATGACGCTTCTCATTCGCCTATTTTCGATACATTTCTTTTTAGTGTGTGCCTTTCTTTCTTGTGATCCCATGCCTTTACCAAGGATACAATTTCAGTTTACAAAAGATCCGATTGACGTCGTCATTCCATGTACGTTAAAGGATAAAGAAACACTTGAGCTATGCATTGCAGGGATTAGACAAAATTGCAAAGGAGTACGTCGGATCATCGTCGTCTCAAAAGATCGCCTTACAAAAAAAGCAGAATGGTACAACGAAACAAAATATCCGTTTAAAATGCAAGACATAGCCTTTGAACTATTTGGCAATCGTGAACTTGCTCTTCAATACATGCAAACACCGGGAAATCGCCTTGGATGGATCTACCAGCAACTTCTTAAACTGTATGCACCTTTTGTCATCCCTAAAATCTCATCAAACGTACTCTTTGTAGATTCTGATACTATTTTTTTAAATCCCGTGAGTTTTATAGCAAAAAATCGAGCAGGTCTTTTCAACGTAGGTTTCGAATATCACCTACCTTATTTTGGACATGCAAAAAGGCTCCTTTCCTATCTCGATAAAGTATTTCCGGAACACTCTGGAATTTGCCACCACATGCTGATGCAAAAATGTGTCTTAAAGAGCTTATTTCAGGAGATAAAAGAGCAACACAAGCTTCCCATGTGGAAAGCATTTCTTCGTTGCATCGATCACCAAGAACTGTTTGGGTCAGGTGCATCGGAATTTGAAATTTATTTCAATTTCGCCTTTTTGCGAAGCGATCAGTTTACAATTCGTCCGCTTAAATGGGCAAACGTTTCAAGCCTTGACAATATGATCGATTATAAAGCTCAAGGGTTCCATTATGTATCGTGTCATTCGTATATGCGTGCGCCCTCTCAGGAACCTCAGGTGCTCACCACAGAGTAAAAATTTCAGAGAAAGAAAAAAAAGAGTTACAAAATTTAAATGCAGCTAATTAATGAGTTGATTTATTTTTTGTTTTCTCTCTTTGTGCCTCTAAAGTCTCTGTGGTAAAAGATCAATCAAGTAGTTTTTGCTCAATAGAAAGCCACGTACCTTGTGCCTTATACTTACTTCTCAAGGCATCGTAGGCAGTTTTAGAATAGATATTCCAGAATTCTTCCGGGGTATAGTACGACTTTGAATACAGCACTTTTCTCCCTTTATATTTTGCAACTTCTTGCTCAAGTGCTTTTGTAAGCTCTTGTGTTGGAATTGATTTTTCAGGAATTCCATAAAGCCCAAAATTGACATAGTGAGAATCTGCGACATTTGTACAATGAGGCGATAAAATCTGTTCCTGATTCATTTTTTTTACAGGACAAAGCCATAAAGGCAAAACGTTTGTGCTTTCTAAGATCTTTTCATAAAAACTCTGAATATCACTTTGCGCGATAAAAAAGTCTTGGATAATGCATTTGGACTCTACCCATTTTTCATTTTTATGCAAAAGTCCAAAAAGCATACTACTAGAAAAGTAACGACCTATAATTCTCTGAAATTTTGAAGGCTCTTTTTGAATTTTCCTAAATTCATTGATTTCTTTTTGTGAAAATTGACGATAGGAATTCTTTAACGGCAGCTTGCAAAATCCTTCGAGAAAAAATCGAATTAAAAATTTGAGTTTGAATAAATACGACCCCATCCAAAAACCACCTTGATCGTATCGAAAAATGTAGTCATAGGGAAGAAAATACTCTTCTAATACTTTTGTTTTTGCAACGCGCTGATAAAACCATTCCGAATCAAAAGCGCAAAGATCGTAAAAATCATCCTTTACTATGTTTTCGCCTGCATGCACATAACTTCCTTCCATGATAATTGCAAAGTCTTTTGAAAATACAATGCCATCGAGATATTCCAAATCAGTGCCGCTTTGGCATCTTTGGCTTAAGTGATTCAATGCTTTTTTTACATCATCGAATGGAATATATCGAATTTTTATTGCAAGAGGAGCGTCGACGAGCTGAATTTCTGCTTTTAGAATGGTACCAATCGTTCCATATGATCCTGCAATTCCGTAAAAAAGGTCGCTATTTTCTTCTTTTGATGCATGAACGACTTTGCCATCTCCCAGAAGAATCTCATAAGAAGTACAAATGTCATTAAAAAGGCCGTATTTGAAAGAGCTACTTTCCCCAGCCGATCCCATAATAGCACCACCGACAGTAATACTCTTAAATTCCGGAAGTACTGGCACATGGAGGTTATACTCAAGTGCTTTATTTAAAAGTTGCTCCATAGTAACTTTCGGTTCAACTTGAGCAATTTTTTTTATGGGATCAATTTCTAAAATGTTGCAAAAAGAAGTAAGATCAAGTTTTGATTTAGAGTTTTTATATTTTTTTTTGATCGTTGTGTTCGAGCGATGACTTCCACTTGCAAGAGACAATGTCTCCTCAAACTTTTTTTTTGCAGTCCAGGTACGCACTTGAGCTTGTAATGCTGCAACGCGTTCATTGTGAAGAGATAGAAGATCCATGAATATTCCTTTAATAGTGTTGTCTTTGGGGAATCACACCTCTTACTCCACCTTTTGGATTTTCAACATCTCCGCTATATCTTGGAATAAGGTGCACATGGAGATGCATTATGGTCTGACCTGCTGCCTTGTCGCAGTTCATGCCTATGTTATAGCCATCGGGAGAAAACTTTTTGTCGAGTTTTATTTTCATGCGATCCAAAAAGTCAATAATATCTTTTTTTACTTCTTTTTTCGCTGTGAACCAATTCTCAGTATGCTCATTTGAAATGATGAGAAGATGCCCTTTCGATACGGCAAATTGATCAAATATGGCGTAGCAAAACGCCGATCGATCTATGATTTTTTCCTCATCATTTTGAAATCGGCAGAAAAGACATTCCATTTTGAGCCTTTTGTTATTTCTTCAACTTCGTTTTCTTACAGCCGAGATCGTGCGTCATTACGTATGGTTTATGATCTTTGTCTGCAAAATCTTTGATTATGCTTATGAAAGGATCTTGTCTGCAATTATTATCGAGAAGAAGGAGCGCATTATTTGTGTTATCATCTAAAAGAACTTGTGGTTTTTTAAATGGCCCATGTTTTGACTTCGTGTAAATCGTATAAAATTTATTTCCATGTGTAACCAAAAATACATAATCGCCATCTGTCATGACACCTTGGGTCGTCTCAGGACCATTTTGTGCGATGTAGGACTTTTTTGAAAGACGTATTTCTCGAACAAAATCAAGTCCAATTTTTGTACTTCCACCATTGGCATCTTGTACCTCTTTGTAAATCGCAAGGAATGCATCGGTCTTCGTTTTTTTCGAATCATCTGTGCTGTCATGTCGAAAATCAAAGTAAAGAATCCCGACATACCCATCTTCAGTGACAGCAACAAAAGGAGTAAAAGCCTGAGGGTTTTTTGCATTTTTTGGAGTACGGCTCACTTTTGCAGGATTTGACCACGTCATTCCCCCATCGCGAGAGGTAGTTATTGCTATTTGTGGAAGTTTATCTTTTCTGAACTGATCTGATTGCCAAACGACATACAAAATCCCGTTTTTAGGATTGACTGTAAAAGAAGGAATGAGATCACCTGCTCGAAGTTGAGTTCCAAGTCCTCCTATGACTTTTCCATTTAAGTATGTATATCCACCAGTAAAAATTTCATTCCCAGAAAGAGGTGTAACTACGTTTGCAGTTTTTTCCCATGTTTTTCCATGATCTGAAGAGCGTACACAAGCAATGTCAAATAGCGTATACTGAAATGGAAATGCATCATTTACATATTGCGCGTCTGTAGCAGAAGGCTTTGCAAAAATTCGAACCATAAAATTTAGAATGTTTCCGCTAAAACGAAGAGCTTTATTTTCGTCATCACCAAAAGGATCTTTTTTCCAAACGGCATCTGATGGATTTGCTTTCGGAAGTACAACGACGACGTTGTCTAAGGTACTACAGTCACTTTCTATCCCATTACTCATATTCGATTGTAAAAGATCTGGAAATGGATCATATAAAAGCTTTGCAGGACGCCATGTTTTGCCCCCATTCACAGTTCTGGAAAATTGAGTTGTAGAATGAGCAGACGAAATATGAGCGAAACGATCCCACACGATATACCCAAATCGTTCTTCATTTGGATCTAATGTTATGGAATTTTTGTCATCGAAATGAAATGCTCCTGTTGGTTCAGTTAAGAAGCCTTGACTAGAAGAAACAAATGTTGGAGTTGACCAGGATGCGCCGTTGTCTTTTGAATGAGTAACGACGATTCCTTGTTGTTTATCAGTTTTAGGATCTTTTGTTGCATTTGTGACAAGCGCGCACAAAAAGACTTTTTTCCCATCTTTTGAAAAACTTAACCATACGTCCGACACTCTTTGTATAAACCCACCGGAGCATATTTGAAATGGGACTACACTTCTTTTCCAGTGCTTTCCCCCATCTTCTGAATGCGCAATTCCCGCTTCAAGAGCTCCGCCATTGTTAATGCGATCTTGTTGCCACGTAGCAACGATGCGTTTTGAATTTTTTGGATTTACAGCAATTGACGGTTCTGTAGATGCGCCATAAAATATCGTCGTTGTTGCATTAGATACAACTTGTGAATCACTGCATGGCTGTTTTGCAGAAAAAAGGAAAGTCTGAATAAATAAAGGTACTATAACTAGTAAGCTGGAAATGTAATTCATTGAGTCAATCCTCAATTTCCATTCTGGAAAAATTAAACATATAGTAGTTTTCTGAATTTTGATGTTAAAAAAAATATTGATCATTTAAAGAATATTTTGCAAAGTCACGAGTTTTAAGGCCTTAAAAAAAGTGGATTTTTTGCATGTGGATCGTAAGACTATCTTTACGACGTCCATACACGTTTGTCGTCATCGCGGCTCTCATGCTCGTCATTGGCAGTTGGTTCATCGTACGAACGCCAAAGGACATCTTTCCTTTTATCAATATTCCCGTTGTATCTGTCATTTGGGGCTATCAAGGGCTTCCTGCAGAAGAATTCGAAGAGCGAATCACGACGTATAGCGAATACACGATTTCAAATAACGTAAATGACATTCAACGAATTGAATCTCAATCACTCGATGGCATCAGCTTAATACGAGTCTTTTTCCACCAAGGAGCAGACATTGCGACAGCTGTAGCACAAATCACTGCAAGCTCACAATCTATTTTGCGATTAATGCCGCCCGGAATGCAACCCCCCATCATCGTAAGATACAATGCAAATACTATTCCTTTGATCCAACTCGTTCTTTCAAGTCTTTCCCTATCAGAACAACAACTTTATGATTTTGGTATCTATAGAATTCGTCAGTTTATCTCGACAATTCAAGGAACGACCTTGACGACTCCATATGGCGGTAAAGCACGCCAGGTTATGGTTGATTTAGACCCAAACGCACTTCAAGCAAAGGGATTATCTCCCCGAGACATTAATACTGTGATGCTTCAACAGAACTTGACAACGCCAACAGGCGATGCTCGGATTGGAACGTTTGATTTTCGCGTGAATATGAACAACTGTCCTGCCATATTAGAATCGTTGAACAATTTTCCCGTAAAAGAAGTCGATGGAGCAATGATTTTCATTCGCGACATTGGCCATGTCCACGACGGTTTTGCTCCACAAACAAATATCGTCAGAGACCAAGGAAATCGAGCGGTTCTTCTTTCCATTTTAAAAAATGGAGCGACTTCAACGTTAGATATTATTAACCAAGTAAAAGAGCTTTTGGGCACTATTATTGCTGCAGCACCGCAAGGGATGAACATAAACTTTCTTTTTGACCAGTCAGTGTTTGTAAAAGCTGCGATTAAAAGTGTTGTCGGAGAAGGGTTACTCGCAGCATTTCTCACAGGAACTATGATTTTAGTCTTTCTTGGAAGTTATAGAAGTACATTGATCGTCTGGATTTCAATCCCCCTTTCGATATTTACATCGATTATTTTCTTTAGCTTGCTCGGCGACACATTAAATCTCATGACCCTTGGAGGACTTGCTCTTGCGATCGGAATTTTAGTCGACGATGCAACGGTAACTGTTGAAAATATTCATCGCAATATTGGACTTGGAAAACCTCTCAATCAAGCAATTTTAGATGGTTCTTACCAAGTTACGATTCCGGCCTTTGTCTCAACCCTTTCAATTTGCATCGTCTTTTTACCAGTTACCTTATTGACAGGACCTTCCCAATTTCTTTTTACAGCCTTTGCAAAAGCTGTTGTCTTTGCAATTGCTGCATCGTATTTTCTTTCAAGAACACTCGTTCCTGTCATGATCTCCTTCATGCTAAAAAATGAACTCCATCTTTACAGTAAAGAAAAACTCGAGCCGGAGCAAAAAAAAACATGGATGGAACGTTTTCACAATAAATTTGAAAAAGCATTTCATCACTTTAGAGGCCATTATGGGCGTGCACTGAATTGGTCGTTGCATAATAGAAAAACGACGGTCATTTTGTTCTGCATTCTCTTTTTTTCTGCTCTATTAGTAGTTCCTCATGTAGGAGAAGACTTTTTTCCAACAATCGATGCAGGACAAATTCGCCTCCATGTAAGAGCGAGAACAGGTACTCGTGTTGAAGTAACGGAAGAAATTTTTGGTGCTGTCGAGCAAGAAATCAAAAAAATCATCCCTGAAAACGAAATTGCTCAAATGATCGACAACATTGGAATTCCTGCAACGCCATATACTCTTGCCTTCGGAGATATGGCAACTGTTGGAAGCTATGACGGAGAAATTCTCATTTCTCTTACAAAAAAACGCACACGTACGACGACAGAATACCGAAATATTTTGCGAAAACGTCTCAAAAAAAAATTCCCTGACCTTCTTTTTTATTTTCAGCCAGCAGATATGGTAAATCAAATTCTCAATTTCGGACTTCCTTGTCCCATTAACGTTCGCGTGATCGGCTACAATAAAAAAGACAACTACAAAATCGCACAAGAAATTTTAAAGCGCGCATCAAAAGTCCCGGGTGTAACTGATGTGTTTATACATCAGGTCGAAGATGCACCGGAACTTTTCTTAGACGTCGATAGAACAAGACTTGCTCAAATCGGCTTACGGCAAAACGATGTTTCAAATGATATTCTTCTTTCGTATGGAACAGGAAATGTCGTCACGCCAAATTTCTGGCTCGACCGCGTTGCAAGAATCCCTTATATCATATCAGTACAAACTCCAAAATATCGCATCAATACAGTTGAAGAGTTATTGCAGATGCCCGTTGCAAATCCAAAAACGAAAGAACCGCAACTTCTTCGCGATCTTGTAAAACTCGAAAGAAGATGTACGCCTGGAGTCGTTTCTCATTTCAACATTCAGCCCGTATACGATGTGTATGCCAATGTCCAAGATCGAGATCTCGGATCAACAGCATCAGATATTCAAGCTATTGTCGATGAATATGCACATAAGCTCAGGCCAGGAAATTCCATCATCATGAGAGGCGTGGTCCTTGACATGAAAACGGCATTTACTCGCCTTGGAATCGGTTTTATATTCGCCATTCTTTTGGTTTATAGCATTATGGTCATCAACTTTCAATCCTGGCTTGACCCATTCATCATTATTATGGCACTTCCTGGTGCCATTTCAGGAATTATATGGATGCTGTTTCTTTGTCATACGACGTTCAGCGTCCCATCCTTAATGGGATCTATCATGTGCATTGGCGTTGCTACGGCAAATAGCATTTTGCTCGTCACTTTTGCCAATATGGAACTTTTAGAAGGAAAAGATTCTGTAAATGCCATGCTCCTGGCAGGAAAAACGCGCCTTAGACCTGTTTTGATGACAGCCCTTGCCATGATCGTAGGTATGATCCCGATGGCTCTTGGAATAGGTGAAGGTGGAGAACAAAATGCCCCACTTGGTCGGGCAGTAATTGGAGGCTTGTTTGTTGCAACGTTTACGACGCTTTTCTTTGTTCCAGTAATTTTTACGTTCTTTCGCAATACGCCAAATAAATATCTCGTTAAGCCAAAAGAGATATACTCACCCCCTGAACATCAACAGCTAGAGGAATCAGATGACTAGCGAAAACGAAGTGCCTCAAAAGGATTCTCAAGCAAAAAGAAAACTTCTCTTTGTGGGGTATCTACTTATTTTATTAGGTCTTTTTCTGATCGGTTTTCTGCCAAAGTACTTTCTCGAAAAAAAGATTCACAATAGAGCACAAAAAGATCCGGTTATGAGTGTCTCGGTACAAATAGCAAAATCAATTGATGTTCCGATTGAACTTACATTGCCAGGTTCTACTGAAAGCTTACATATAACACCCTTATGGGCAAGAGTTGATGGGTATGTAAAAGATTTTTTAGTCGATATCGGCGATAGCGTCAAAAAAGGCCAATTACTTGCCGTAATTGAAACTCCTGAATTAAACCAACTCTATAAACAAGCTATTGGAGAACTGAAAAGCTTAGAAGCAAAACGCGATATTGCAAAAATTAGCATGGAACGCTGGATTGCACTCTACAATAAAGACCAAAAAACACTTGCACAACAAGATGTCGATGATCGCATTGCTTCTTTTATATCAGCAGAAGCAGACGTTCAAGCAGCACTTGCAAATGTAATACACTACAAAGAACAGATGGATTTCAAATATGTCATTGCCCCTTTTGATGGTATTATCACCCAAAGAGATATCGATATTGGCACACTCGTCACTCAAGGAAGTTTAACGACTATTCAAAAGCTTTTTACAATTGACTCATACGACACTATCCGAATTTTTGTAAACGTCCCTCAGTACTTTTTTCGAACGATTCAAAATGGAATAGAAGCAAAAATAAGAATCAAAGAATTTCCCAATAAGGATTTTACAGCATTTGTTGCGCGTTATGCAAAAGCACTCGATCCACTAAGCAGAACCTTGCTCACAGAACTCCATCTCGATAATAAAGAAAAACTTCTCTATCCTGGTTTATTTACTGAAGCTACTTTCTTATTAAATCCAAATAGGCCCTATTTTGTCGTTCCTACTTCATCGGTAATCATTCGTTCAGGACCACCTCAAATCGCCATCGTCGATAAAGACAATATCGTACATATCAAGGCGGTACAAATTGGCCTTGATGAAGGTAATTCCATGCAAATCATCGATGGCGTTGCAGAAGGCGATCA
>JBDHQC010000195.1:0-2671 GCA_039806815.1 Parachlamydiales bacterium | reverse complement strand
TTTTATTCACTAAAAACTTTTTGATTCTGCTTTCAATCTCTCAATTCTTTTAAGCGTCAGACTTTTTCAACAATGCCCTTTTGCAGCACCATTAAAGGAGATATTACGATAAGCAGGTGTCTTTTGCATATAATCGCCAATTCTGTTAGTTAATATAAAATGAAATTTTACTATTAGTATGATAACATATAATTACATAATCCAGACATGGTGGCTTCTCTCACTGTAAAAAACTTTCAGGTAATATTTTGTGTAGATTTTTTCAATTTTGTAAAATCAATATAACTCCACAATGGTGATCCAAAATACGGTTGAGTTTGTTGCAAAAATAACATACCATCTTTATAGAAAGATTCATATGATTTATTTGAGATTTCTCGACCACACAGACTTGGGGTTCGATTCATATAAAGTTTTTTATCTTTTAAATCGAAAACTTCTACTAAACCCGGAGTACAAAAATGAATCATCAAATCATTTTCAAATCCTAAAATTCTAGATTTTCTTTTTGCGTGCCAGCAAAAATCTCCAACATTTCCACCAGTAATGTCACTTATTTTATAATGAGTGATAGGTGGAATAATGTAATTAGCAATAGAATATTTTTCACATATATAAGTCCTGAGACTCGTCATGGCCCTTTCAGCTTCCCTATCTACAGCCCAAGTAACAAATTGATCTTGATTTGATATATTGAAAATTACAGCCTTTTTTTGTGTTTCATATAATATTTCGAAATATGATGTGTCAAATATTTTCAAAAGAAAAATTTTTTTATTAACATCCTGATAGAACATATTTCCAGAAGAGTTAATATTAGAAACTTTTATGCAGCGTTTTGTAGTAAAGTTATTTTTATCTTTATAGATCACGTATTGTCGTTCGAGTTTTTCTTTCTGATTATTAATTTTAAAGTGGAGAATGCCGGATAATGCACATGTGAACGTCTCAACAGTTCCTACGTAATCTGACTCAAACAGTATAGTGCCTGTCTGTATATCTCGAGCTCGTATCGTAACAGTATTGTTTTTTTTCGAAGTGATGTGTGAAAAGATACAAGATGATTGCACTGAAGGCATAATTTCAGCACATTTTTCGTTTTCTTCAGACTCCCAAAGGTGTTTTTTAGAATTTCGATCATAAATACAAAATTTGTTTACACTTGAGCGAAAGAAAAGGGAATGATTGTCCAAAATGACATCAAAAATAAGATATGCAGAAGTGCTGGTTACAAAGGAAAATTTCTTTTCAAAATCTCGATATTGATCAACTTTTGCAGAGTTAAGTTTGAGAGGGACTTCTTCACACGTAGATGTTGTTCGGTCTTGGATAAGAAGAGTTGGCCAAACACATGCGTTGTTTTTACATAAATACAGTTTATTGTCTTGAAATTCTAGCTCTTGAGGTTGTATATAATGCGATTGATTTCCTTCGTTCGATGTTTCAGTGATGCATGAGGCACCTACTTGTGTTAAATAGCCTCTTTCAAATTTTTCCACGCGCTCAGATCGAAGTCCTGCTTCAATCTGCTTTTGACGAATAATGTGAGAGCAATAGTTAAGATCTGTTCTTTGTTTTATTGACGAGCAATGTATTTGACTAAATACTTTTGGTATATGTTCTTTCCAGAATGCATTATCTTCAGCTAAGTTTTTCCAAGAATGGGAGACAGCTCTTACAGTCAAGAGTGATTGCCAAGGAAGTCGTTGAAAAACAAGAAGGATGATCTCATCAACGAAATTGCTTATATGAGTATTTGCAAGTTGGTCTGCAAGTTGTTCATATTCACGTTGAACGTCACCGAGTGAAGCTGTCTTTTGCATATAATCGCCAATTCTTTTAGTTAATATAAAATGAAATTTTACTAATATTTATACTAATATTATTTTTTTAATATTTCCTTATTAAATAATCAAATTGTATTAAAATATAGAGATATTGTCAAATGTTGTGACTTGCATTTGGTGTTGTTGAAAAATTCCGACACTGCACTGAAGAAGCTTGAACGCAAAGTCAAAGCCACACACAAAGGTAATAATTTGATATGATTTTGGGTTCAGTTTAAGCTCTATATCCTCGTTGAACTATCAGGAAAATTATTTAAAGCTTTGTAAAATAAGAACATTATTAAAATATAAACTATCTAAATTTTAGGAAAAACTTATGTCACCTGGAATTTTTGTAAAAAGAATTCATTTGCTTTCTGACTATTTTGAAAACATAAAAGAAGATGCAACTTTGCCGTATATTTCACCTGATCTCGTTCTACATCGGCCTTCTTCGCATAATAATATGGTCGATCTTATTGCAACAAGCGTGTCGAATACTTTTTCTCGCCTATTCGGAATTACTCCTGAAGAACGCATACAACAAGTCATTACAACCATAGAAAAGCAATTAGGTAATGCAGAATTTGAGCAAGATATCAAAGTGCGTGCAGAATTTGTCAAAAGCATCTTACAACATGTGCTTCAAAATAGTGATCCTGGCTTTCGATATCTTCGAAAGTTACTTGACATTCGAAATGAAATGTCAATTTGTGGAGTGAAAGAGCAAGAGGCCTTGGAGAAGCTGCAAAACATTATCCAGCTATATTGTCTTGCAAAAGATCAAAAAGATTTTAGAACATTTGAAGAGGCTCTAGAAGTTTTTTTTACATACCTTCAAGGCA
>JBDHQC010000046.1:0-11815 GCA_039806815.1 Parachlamydiales bacterium | reverse complement strand
TTTCTTAAAGTCTTTTTTTGTAACCAAATGATCTTTATGATTTGGATTCATATTTCTATTTATTTTTTCATGAAGTGTATTCAGTTTATTTATTGCATCTTCTTTATCTTTAGGAGGACTTCCCATTTGATCAGAACTTGTTGCAGTAATTTGGCTATAATCTTCTGCACTTATATCCCCTTGAATATAATAAACTAAAGCCTTTGCCTCTATTGTATCCTTGATAATTGGATCATAGGGCATTGGACTTGGACCTTGAACGCTTGGTGTACTCATAGATTTATCCTTTCTGAATAGATCTTAGAATTTATGTCCCTGAACTTTTGGTTTTACGTACATGACCTTCAGGCCTTTTTATTCCAATTATACCTTGTTGTTGTAAGCGCATTCGCAACTTAGGATCATCAGTATAAGCATATACATCAGTGTTATTTGCATCCGGTATTTCGAATAACTCTTGTTTATCAAGCCCAGTGAGGTGAGAAATTGATTCTCTTACAAAATCATAATTTCCGATTCTAAATGCAATATGTAAAGGCGTTTCTTGTTTTTCACCTCCGGTGCATTTCAATAACTCCTTGGTTTTTGTCCTAGCCTCTTCTGATTTGTCGCCTTTATTAATAAAACATGAAATTAGATTATTTTTTTTCTCTTCCGCTGCCAAATGAAGAGGGGTGTATCCATTCTTTGCTGTAGCTTGTAGATTTGCCCCATATTGTATCAATGCTTCTACACCCTCTTTATTTCCAGTTAAAACAGCAATATGTAATGGAGTCATTCCGTTCTTGTCTTTTACATCGAGTAACTCTTTAATTTGTTCTGGAGTACACATTTCAAAATAGTTTCCAAGAGCATCCATATCTCCCTGTTCACATGCAATATGAACTAATGTCTGACCTTTGTCATTTGGAGTCATAATATCTTTGACTTCGAAGGTCCTAACAGGAGCAGTAAATGGTGTTTCAACACCTGCTTTTTCTTCCATTTTAGCTTGAACATTTTTAAGACCCATTGCCATTGTTTCATTTTTACTTTCTTCAGCACATTGAATTGGTGTTCTGCCATACGCATCCTTTTGTTCCAATAGTTCTTTAATCTGTTCAGGGGTGCATACCTTAAGGACTGCTTTTACAAATCCCATGTTGTTTGACGCACATGCAACATGTAAAGGGTTATTACGATTATTCTTGTCTCTCGACGTTAATAATAAAGAGGCATATTTTTGTGTCACTAATAATGACGTTAAGTCACGATTGTATTTTTCAGCTGCTATATGCAAAGGAGTTCGCTCGGCCTTATCTGAAATTGAAATATCTGCCCCATTATCTAAGAGAATTTGAATGGATTCTATGTTATTTGTTTCCACTGCGTCATATAAGGGAGTATGACCATCAATTGCTTTGGCATTAACATCTGCCCCATTTTGGATTAGTAAAGATATGAATTCTTTGTTTCCTTCTATGGCCATTAAATGAAGAGGAGTATTATCATAATCATCAATTACTAGGTTTACATTGGCTCCATTATCGATGAGCCATTGAACTGCCTTTTCACTTTTTGCAAGATTCAAAGGAACATCAAAAATTACGCCACCTTCTTCTTCCCTTCCTCTTGTTTTTTCATTGGGATCTGCCCCCATTTTTTTAAGAAACGTCAAAATTCGTTTTGGATTTTCAATATTTGCCGTAACAGCATAATGAATTGGTTTGTATCCAAAGTCGTCTTCTGCTTGGAGGATATCATTCCATTCTTCTCGAGTTAATATTTTTTCCAGTTGTCCTAGTAAGTCTATATTATCGTTATCTATTGCCAATGTTACCAATGTTATTACAGACATGCCATCCTCATTGAGATGCGTGAGCATGCGTTTTCTTTCCTCGGGCGATTTTGACTGAATCGATTCTAAAAAGTCTGAGACAGCCTTCGTGGTCTTCTCATCATCTTTTTTTCCAGAGGCAATTAATTCATTATTTTGGTGGGCTAGTATCTCATTAATATTTTTTATTTCTTCGACTTCTGTTGCTTCCTTTTGAATATGTTTTTCTACTACTTTGCCCTTTCTCTCTCCAATTGGTTCTAGTGGAACTTTTGGAAATTCTTCACTAATCTTAACTTCAGTTGGAGATCTTGGCCTTGATGGTGCATGAGGAGATACGGAAGGTGCTAACGTTGCAGATCTACCTCTGGCAGAAACTCTTGATTCAGGCTTTTCTGCTTTAACAGGTTCTTTTAAGGGCTTTGCGGGCTCTGCTTTTGGCTTCTCAGGCTTTCTTGGAATATTCAGCTTATTTAGTACCGCATCAAAATTATCAACGCTTCCTTTTGAAGTTGTTTTTGGTGGAGTTATAACCTTACCTTCTACAACAACTCCTTTTTCTTGTTCATACATGACAAGCTTATCTTCTAGTA
Organism: Parachlamydiales bacterium; assembly: GCA_039806815.1. Lineage (GTDB taxonomy): Bacteria > Chlamydiota > Chlamydiia > Chlamydiales > FEN-1388 > JBDHQC01. The sequence goes on along the minus strand of JBDHQC010000046.1, from coordinate 9,406 downwards.
CATCGACTACATAATTTTTAGTCCCATCTTTCGTTTTATGCAAAATAATAAACGAATCAAATTCTTTACCCGTTCGGATTACTCCTATCTCATTTTCTTTTAATTTATTTTCAAATTCTTTTATCTTCTCAGGAACTTCTTTTTGAAAGGGAACAGTAATGAATTCCACAACGTTTGTGTGAGCTTCTAAGTTGTTCTGAAAAGCTGATTTTTTATCAAAAATTTCTAAATGAATAGAAGAAATTATTTCATGGGATTCCTTTGTAATGTTCTCGAGGTCATTATTTAATTCTTTTGCGGCATTTCGTAAACTGCGGATTTCAGCCTTTCGTGTAATAAAATCTTCTGGTTTTAATTCATCTAGGTCTTTATTAATTTTCTCAATAAGCTTATTTAGTTTTGCAACTTGATCATTTCTGTCATTTTTAATTGGAAGATATTTACCAAGTGCTTTTTCAGTGAGTTCTGGGCCTTCACCTTGAAGAGTATGCAGAAGCATTTTTGCTTGAGCGGTTTCAAGCATTAGAGAATCAACAGAAGAGCGAGCTTCCATATAAACCCTCTCAAATTAAATTATTTCTTTATATCTTAATGAATATCACATAATTAGTATCTTATACAAGAAAAACGATACTATTTTTTTGAATTCCATTGTTTATATAAAGAAAATAATTCTTCGACCTCTTTATGCCAGTCTGATTTTTCCAGGTTTGAGCGAGGATCGCCCTTCGGGTAGCCAAACGGATCGTCAGGAGGAATGCCGAGATATTCGAGGACTCGAGTCCCTATCTCTCGGAATATGGGAGCAACGCAAGTGCTTCCTCTTTGGCTAAATCCTAATCCTGGGATGAAGCCTACTTTTGGTTCATCGATTCCAACAAAGAGGACAAAGCGAGGTTTCGAGACGGGGGCAAAACCAACGAAGCTCGAAAAATGGCGTTTATCGGTATATACCCCATTGACTATTTTCATGGTCGTTCCGGTTTTCCCTGCTTCCGTATAGCCCAATATATCTGCAACGTGGGCAGCTCCACCTTTTTTCGTCACAAATTTCATTGCACGAACGACTTCATTTACTATCTGTTCATCGAGAACACGCTCGGGCCTTTTCTTCAAAATGTCATTATCGACTATTACTTCTTGTGTCCCATCTGAATTTTTTCGAACGATTTTTCGGATAACCGTCGGCTGCACGCTATAGCCCCCATTTGCAAAAATGCAATATGCTCGAGCAATTTGAAGGCTTGTCGCTTGAACGTTATGACCCATTGCAAGAGAGTAGGGCGTTGGAACTGACCATTCTAATTTTCCATTGGGATGGCATTTTCCAGGCCGGGGAAGAATCCCGGAGCTTTCAGAGGGAAGTTCAATATTCGTCTTTCTTCCAAATCCAAACGTCTCATTGAGCTCTTTTCGATACCATTCAGGACCTAAGGTTTTAATAATGCGGTCAACTAAGGTTGCCATGTAAATGTTCGACGATTTTTGCATCGCAAGATACATATTCAGAAAATGGTGAAACGATAAATCTTTCAAATCCTTTCTTCCGCGTCCTGCAAAGATACCCTTTGATGTATCTATTTTTTCCAAAGGATGAAAAATTGGTTTTCTTCCTTGCTTTGCAAGCTCCATATTTGCTTTTAAGGCAATGGAAACCGTTATTGCTTTCATTACAGAGCCCGGTTCATTGGCATCTGTAATTGCTTTGATTTTTGCGTGCTCGCTTAATCCTGGCGTCGAAAAATACAAAGGATAAGAATCAGGATAAAAAAATGGATACTGTGCAAGTGCAAAGACATGTCCTGTAAATGGATCCATGATGATAGCCCAACCACCTTTTGCACCACTTCTTCGAACTCCTTTTTCGATTTCTTCTTCTGCAATGGCCTGAAGGCAGTGATTGATGGTCAAATATATGTCTGCACCATCCTGTGGATTTTTTAGTACTTCGTTCGTTTCGATGCTATGCCTTGGAGTTCTGAGTAACCGCCTTTTTCCTGGAACCCCTTTCAGCAATAAATTGTACGAAAGTTCTAAACCTCCTGTTGGCGTTACCTGCTCTTTTGCATCCTTTTGCGCCCGAACGGTATGAAGAACTTGACCCAAAAGCTTGCCGAAAGGGTGAAGTCGTTGGTAGTCACCTGCAAAAAAAACTGCATTGCTTACGATTTTGTGTTTTTTTGCATAGGGCTTCCACCACAAAAGAATGTCTTCTTTCGTTTTTTCGTCGAGCCACATCACAATACGGCGATAATGACTTTTTTTGTAAAAGTTTTCGACGAAGAATTTTGCTTCTTTTTGAGTCGGATTTGTCTTTGAAAGCCATATATTTGCAATTTCTAGCTTTTTTTCCTCCGGTATGCTCATGGCATCGATACAAAGATGGAATTTTTGTACATCGATCACAAACTTTTGAGGACGCTCAGGATGCCCCTTTTTAATAGATGCGTTCGACCAAAAAATTCCCCTTTTTGCAGGCTCTTGAAGAAAAAAATAGTGTTGATTTTCAGCTCTTTTTTCCCACTCTGCGTGTTCGAGAATCTGTATTCTAAAGAATTGAAAGATCAAAAGGGCAAATAAAAAGAATAACACTCCAAATACAATAAAGACTCGATAAGAGGTATGTTCATCTGTTTTCATCTTTTTTCTCTTTGATGACGATGATTTCATCTAATCGCGGATGCTTTAAATGTTTAAACTGTGGTTTTTGTAATAACTCTAACATATGAATGGGATTTTCAAAGGATTCTTTTTCATAGGTTAGACGCTCATTTTCTTCGATGAGCTTTTGCAGTTTTTGCTCCAAGATGGGAATCAAAAGCCTTTTTTCAGTCAACGCATTATGCCGAACCACGTAGGCAAATTGTGCAAGTCCAAAAATGACAATGCAGATGAGAATTCTAAGAAAAAAACCCACGGCGTTTTTCGTCCCATAATAATAAAGTAAGAGATATACAATTCAAGATTGATCGTCAATCGAAGTCTTTCTCAAGTACCCGTAATTTTGCAGATCTAGCCCGAGGGTTTATTCTACATTCTTCTCGCTCTGCACAAATCGGTTTTTTTGTTACGAGAGAAAATCCATGATTCGTCGCTTTCCGAAATTCCTGCTTTACTATGCGATCCTCCAAGCTATGAAAGGAAATAATTGCAAGACGCCCTCCCTTATTCAAACACCGAAATGCATTTTCAATCCCTTCCTGAAGAACTCCCAGCTCATCGTTGACGTAAATGCGCAGTGCTTGAAATGTCTTTGTAGCAGGATGAATTTTTCCTCTTCTGGGAATAACTTTTGAAATAATCTCTTGAAGTTCTTTTGTCGTTTGGATTGATTTTTTTCTTCGACTTTCAACAATTGCTTTTGCAATTTTTTTATTTTGCCATTCTTCTCCTAATTCTAAAAGAATTTCTGCAATTTTTTTTTCTGAAAACGTATTCACAACAATTTCTGCCGTAAGAGGATTTTCAGGATCCATGCGCATGTCCAAAGGCCCTTCTCGCATAAAACTAAACCCTCTTTCATCCGTATCGAGCTGCATGGAAGACACGCCAATATCAAAGAGAATGCCATCGGGATTTTGTAATTTCAATTCTTGCAACACGCTTGCAATTTCTTTAAAATTGCGGTTTATTATCGTAAATTTTGACTCGGGAAGTTCTTTTTTTAAGTTTTCTCTTGCAATCTCGCAAGCAATAGGGTCTTGGTCAAATGCAAGAACGCGTTCAATTTCCGGATGTTCTTTAACGATAGCAAGAGTATGCCCTGCAGCACCAACTGTCCCATCGATAAAAAAATGTATGCTTTTTTTGCAAAAAGCCTGTAAGACGGGTTCTAATAAAACAGATGTATGCATAATTGAATTCTTTTCCAGTTAAAGAAAAACAAGTATAATAAGAATTGGAAGGATTTGCAAGCAATCAAGGATACTTTATGCCTGGTTTAACAATTGATAAGTTTGATGTTGGTATATACATCCAGTATGCAAGGCGCACACAGCTCATAGAGCAGGTGCGAGCGCAATACCATATTCCCGAAGCCGGCCAGGTTCCTGCGACTGCCCTCATGGTCGACCTCTATCCAAAGCTCAAAGAACTCGATATCCTCATGGGAACGATAAGCGTTGGCGCCCCTTGGGCCTATTTTTATGCTCCCGCTCATTTTATCGAATTGCGAAGAAATCCATTCGCTTTTCATCGCATTGTTCCTAGTATGGAAGAAAGAAAGAAGAAAGACAAGGAAGGAAATCAAGAAGGAGAAGAAGAACAATCAGAGGATCAAATTCTCGAATCCATAGAATGCATCACCGACGAAGAAGTTCGAGAAAAGAACGTACTGAAGGGCTGCCTCAAACAAATTGAAGAAATTAACTCTCTTTTGCGCTACATTGGCGGAAGAATTGGCCAATTCTTACAAGGGTAATCATGAGTAGAATCCAATGGATGAAAAAGCTAGGGTGGAATGAAATACACCTCGAAGAGCTTCGAAATACCGGCTATTCCTATATACGGCAAGGAAAATACGATATGGCTCTTCCTTTTTTTGAAGCCCTTTGCTTACTCGACCATACAAGTGCCTATGATGCTCAAACTCTTGGTGCACTCTATGTCGAGTTGAATAAACCAGATCTTGCCATCAAATATCTCGACCATGCTCTTCAACTCGAAGCCGATCATTCCCCTACTCTTTTAAACCTTGCCAAAGCCTTTTTTATGTCAAAAAGAATAGAAGAAGGCCTTCGCCTTGTAAAAATTCTTCAAACAGACAAAAACCCATATATTGCAGGAACTGCTTCTGCGTTATTGATGGCTTATAGTCGGTAATGTGTTCTCTTTTGGTCGAGAATGCCCATGAGAGTCGACGTCACACGATCGACATCATTTTCTTCCATATCGTAAAACAAGGGAATCGAAAGAGCACTCTTATAGTACTTTTCCATTTCTTCAAACTGATCCGGCTCGATTTTGTATTTTGAATAGACAGGATGTCGATATACGGGAATATAATGAAGTTGTGATCCAATGTTTTCTTTTTTTAGCAAATCCATAAGTTCTGTTCTATCAAGCCCCATATCTTCAAATTCAATTTGCACAACCATGAGATGATAGGCTGTATTGTCATCAAATCGTTCATCAAAGAGCTTTATATTTGGAACATCTTTCAATAGATCGCGGTATCTCTTTACAAGAGCTCTTCTTTTTTCAATGAACGTATCTAATCGCCTCAGTTGACTTAAACCTAAAGCTGCCTGAATGTCATTCATGTGAAAATTTAGACTCTCTTCTACTGCTTCGTAGTACCAAGGGGCTGGCTTTTCTAAAAGTCGCTCTGGATTTTTTTCGATTCCGCTATCGCGAATGCATCGCAATTTATGGTATAGCTCCTCAGAGTTCGTCGTACACATCCCCCCTTCTATGGTAGTGATGTTTTTTGCCGGATGAAAACTAAACACCGTGATATCGGAATAAACGCAATTGCCGACTTTTGTCCCATCAGGATAAGAAGATCCTAAAGCATGTGCTGCATCTTCGACGATCGCAACATTTGGAGTTTTAAATAAAGAATCGAGCTTTCTCATATCTTGTGCAATACCTGCAAAATGTACAGGCGCAATGACGTATCGTCCTCGTGAAAGAGGTGCTTGAACGTGATTTTTTAACTCACTTAAGTCTAAAGCTCCAGTCGACCGGTCTATATCGACAAAATTCGGTTTCACACCAAGTCTCGTTGCTCCGCTACAGGATGTTATAAACGTATTTGGAGTTGAAAAAAAGCGATCTTGAGGACCGACGTTTAATGCTTGATACGACGCACAAAGAGCACACGATGCATTGCAAAAAGCAACTGCATATTGTGCACCGCAATATTCTGCAATTGCCGCTTCAAATTCTTTTACACTACTTCCCCGCGTGATAATCTCTTTTTTAAGCGCATCTTCAACTGCTTTTCTATCATCATCATTAATCGATTGATGGCCATAAGGAAGGAATTTTTGCTCTGTCATTTTTTAGTCATCTCCTGCTTCTTTTCCAGATTGTGCCAAATCTGTGAATGAGTGTAAATGGAGAAACAGTAACTTTGTTTCGGAAATTTTTTTGCATCTTACGCAAAAAGGAATTTTTCCATTTTCGCGTAAGTTTTTAAACATCAAAAAAGTTACGCGAAAAAGCATTTTTTCCTTATTGCGTAAGTTTTTGAACTTTAAGAAATGTTATTATTTTGAGGATGCTCAATAAGAGCTCGAAAGAGCTGCTCTCTCATGGCGCCTTTGACATCTGGGCGATTAAATCGCAATAAGAGGAGCTTATATATCCCATTACTTTCTAGAATTTTTATGCGTTCGGGTTCTGAATATTTTTTCCAGTCTTCAATTGTCACCTGCTTTGATGCAAAACCAAACCGAATATAAGGATACAAGCCCTCCGAACTCGACCATAACCGAAGAGATGGAAGGTTATGACTTTCTGCAACTTTCACTGCATAAGAAAGGAGAAGTGTGGATAAATACTTCTTTTGAAAGTCATTACGTACTCCAAGAAAATCTATATCGAGAGTATGGTCATACTCTTTTACTGGTTTTTTTGGTATTTTCAATAGGAGAGCAGCGGCTGGATTCGAATCCTTTTGTGATTGATGACGCATAATAAAAAGCTTAAATATGTATTCATCTGTTTCCATCGTCCCTTTATTTCGGATCAACTCTTCCATTTTGTTCTTTGGCTCAAAACGAAATGGCAAATACCTATGGGAGAAAGAGCGATCTACTAAAAATGCTGCCATATCGACTTCATTTGCCTCAGGTTGTCTAATGACTAACCCCCGGCGGAGTAAAACCTGAGTTGCAAAATCATCTATCGATGTCTTATCCTTGCAAAAAGTTTTACATGCACAAGGAAGTGAATCGATATGCTGGTGTTCTATTTTGGAATTAATAACTAAAGACATAATTAACCATATAATTTATTAAATTATAAGTAATATTATACTTTAATTCAATTTATTTATTATATTCGAAAAGCGCACGATAGAGTTGCTCGCGCATCATATTTCGTACATCCGGCAGTTTAAATCGCAAGATGAGGTTTCTATTGAGGATTTTGGCTTTTAAAAATTCTATGCGGTCTTCCACAGAAAGCTTTTTCCACTCGAGGGGAGTCTTTTCCTCGGAGATAAAGCCAAAATTCATATACGGAATTATCCCTTTTTTCGTCGTACACAATTGAAGAGAATCGGCATGTTCTTCTTGGGCAAGTTTTACCGCGTAAGAAAGAAAAATTGTCGATAAATATTTTTTTTGAAAATCATCGCGTATAGCCAAAAAAAGAATCCCAAATGACCTATCAATTTTCGATATTCGTATAAGCATGGCACCACAAGGATTTATATCATCTTCTTCTTGGCAAGCACATCGCATAATATATAATCGACACCGAAAATAGACATTCTCATAGTATCCATTATCCAAGATCAACTGCTCCATTCTCTTTTTCGATCCCATATTAAATGGCAAAAGATCATGTGAAAATGGTCCAACGAGGAATTTGGCGATTGAAATGTCTTTTGGATTAGGCATCCGAATTGTAATCTGACGGTAGAAGAAGGAAAGTTGGCAAAACTGCAATGACGACATCTCTTCTATACAAAAAGCTTTGGAAGGACATGTGAACGTAGGATTTATACAAAGAGACATCGATTTCTTCCTCTAAATATTTTAAGCGCTAAATACTGTAACACATTTTCTTTGTGAAGTATTCGATTTTTTTTGAAAGATTGTGTACTTTAAACTTGTCTTACAATGTTTTAATGAAGGAGTTTTTCTCGTGGACCAAAAAATCGACCTTGAAATGTTACAAGAGTTACAATCAGAAATTGGACAAATTCCTAAAAGTGAACTCCTTTTTTCATTTGAAGCACAAAGAAAGGAATACCACGCAGAAAAAAATGCTTTTTTTGCAAGTTACATGAAATTATATGAAACTGCACCGAAGGAAAATGCTCTTTATGTTTTCAATGGCATCGAAACTTTAAAAATCTTTTCCTTTGAATCGATTCAGGATTTTTTTTCAAAAGAACCATTCAATCCCCATAACGGAGGATACTTTCTCGTTTGGGAAAAAAAAGGCATCGCCATAAACCCCGGCAAAAATTTCATCAAACACCTTACCCTTTCTGGATTTCATATCTGGAACATAGATCTCGTCATTGTCACATCTGCAAAAAATTCGTGTTCTGAAGATCTTTTAGACATTTACAAAATGAATCGATCTTTGAATGAAACTCTCGTTTCGTGTGAAGCAAATCCTCACGTCATTCAATACATCTTACACCCTCTTGTTTCTTCAAAAAATAGCATCGAGCTTGCCCCAAGTTTTCGCCATGAATATCATACTGTTCACTCTATGCATGTCTTTAAAGAATCAAATTACGAAGATACAAAGACCCTTATTCCAGACATCACCTGTCACTACAAATCCTCTTTAAATTGCATAGATCCAGATACCGGATTTTTATTGCGTCTTGATCTCAAAGGAAAATTAGACACTTTTAGCATTGGTTTTGCCTTAGGATACGCCTCGTATAGCCATGACTTTGAACACTCTGCCGCTTCATTTTATTCACCATGTAAAGCTCTTCTTTTTGGCATCGGAAACGTACGTTTTGAAGATCTGGAAAAGGTCACCATGCAAGAAAAAGATCTCGGCTATTTTCGAATCGAACGTTTACTTGCTGCACTTTTGCGCTCTGAAAATTGCAGGCTTTCGTGTGTGTTTTTATCAGAGTTTGGCATCGACTGTGGCGATGTTCGACTTGAAATAGTACGAAAACTCTGTTCGGAATTACAAAATGCCCCGCGCGATCTTTGCATTTTGCCTATGGAAAATGGATTTAAGACTCATATCCAAGAAGGAGAATTTCTCTTTTCTTTCGAAAAGCCATATAAGTTAATTCCCTGTTCTAAAATTCGCGTTCAGAGAGAAAAATCGTCTTTTGGTAAACTTACTTTCATTTCAGAAAATGACGTGCTATGATTTTTGAGTTATCTTCGAAAAACCCACAACGTAACTTGCTCAAACTCACTATTTTATGAAAACGTGTAAACAGCTACATTTTTGTAAGTTACTGATAATCAGTAAACTATAAAAGCTCTTTGCAAATTTTTAAAATTTTTTGTTACACGTTCGTTTTGCTGTTTTTGATTCTCAAGGAGTTAGTTCAATTTGGAAGATTTTTAAGACAAAGATCTTGAACAGTTGGTATTGTATTGCTAGATTTCCGATTTTGAAATTCACGAATTCGATTCATAAAGTTTAAGGAAGGTATATGACTTTGAGTGCACAAACGAAAAGTTGGACGCAGTTTTTAGAAGCGGCAAAAAAGCGCACGTCGACCACTGCATTTAATAACTGG
>JBDHQC010000194.1:0-2714 GCA_039806815.1 Parachlamydiales bacterium | reverse complement strand
ATTGTACCAAGAACTGTTGCCCAGAGACCGCAAGCGGTAGGAAGCACTGCGACGATGGAATAAGCAATACCCTGAGGAATAGAAAGAAGGCTTACGGCAAGGGCTGCCCAAAAGTCAGACTGAAAAATTTTAAAACTATATGTTTTAATATCTTGTATTTGAGGCTTGAATGAAAGCTCTTCTTCTTGAATTTGTGACATGGGGTATGAGAAAAGTTATTTATTTTTATGCAAAGACTCGATATTATTATGCACTTTGAGTAGTTAATTTCTTTTTAAGATTTCGTTGTTGAAATAAAACTCGGATCTCTTTCTTTAAAATGTACCAGATCGGAAAGAAATTCGCAAATCACTTACATACATTATAATCATGAGTCATTTAAAAAAAATCGCCCTTATTGGCCGTCCAAATGTTGGAAAATCAGCACTTTTCAATTGCATATGTAAAAAACGCCATGCAATTGTCGATGAAAAAGAGGGCGTAACAAAAGATAGGCTCTATCAAACAGTCGATTCTTTTGGCTATCCATTTGAAATTATCGATACCGGAGGTATTGATCCTCAAGGAAAGCACGCTTTTTCAAAAGAAATAAAACAACAGGCAGAAATTGCAATTGAAGAAGCAGACTCTATCATTTTTGTAGTAGATGGTACATGTGGGATACAAGAGCTCGATACAGTGGTTGCAAAAATCCTCCATAAATCAAAAAAGCACATAACTTTGGCAGTGAACAAGATTGATTCAAGAGAACGAGAGTCGCTCGTTCATCAGTTTCACCCTTTAGGGTTTTCAGATGTCATCGCTGTTTCTGCAACACAAGGATATCAAATTGCAGAACTCATAGAAAATGCGCTTACTCCTTTCGATAAAAGCCAAATTCCTGAAATCTTGGAGCAAAAAATTCCAAAAGTTGCCATATGCGGTAGAACGAATGTCGGAAAATCTCTTTTGTTCAATGCACTCGTTGGATCTGATCGCTGTATCGTAAGTCCGATTGCGGGAACAACGACAGATAGCATTGACACTCGGCTCACATGGGGAGAAAAAGAATACATTCTCATCGATACTGCAGGCATAAGGAGAAAGCAAAAGGAAAAAGATGCTATCGAAAAATTTGCAGCAATTAGAACAGAGCGAGTACTTGAACGCGCAGACATTTGCCTTCTCGTCATCGATGTTACACAAGGAATGACTCACGAGGAAAAAAAGATAGCCCAGCGCATTGAAGAAGAAGGAAAAGGTCTTATTCTCATTTTCAATAAATGGGATTTGGCAAAAGGGTTTCGCATGGAACATTGTATCAAAGAGCTAGAAACAGAAGTTCCATTTTTAAAACACTGTCCAAAATTATTTCTTTCTGCGCTCACAAAGAGAAACATCGAACAAATTTTTCCCGCAGTCGATACTGTGTTTGAAGCTTATGGAAGAAGAATCACGACAGGCATACTCAATAAATTTCTCATTTCATGCATGCAAAAGTACCATCCTCCAATGATTGGAACAAAACGGCTTCGCGTGTACTACATGGCACAAATCGATGTGCGGCCACCAAAATTCGTTCTCTTTGTCAATAACCCGAACCTCATGGACGACACGTACAAAAAATACATCGTCAATTCTATGCGTAAAGAATTTCCTTTCGATGGTGTCCCCTTTGTTCTTGCTCTTCGCCCAAAAAAACAACGCCCGCAACATCATCACGTTCGTTCGGGAAAAGAATTTAAGGAATACGACAAAGATTTAGTTCATCTCATCGATGTAGAAGATACTGAAGAGTAAATTAAAACTTTTTTATTTACCATTATTTTTTATAATAATTGATTCTAATATTTATATTTCATATAATTTAATAATAATTAAAATAAATAATAGATAAAAAAATGCAAACTTCTTTTCTAAGCCTAGCATTAATACAACTACAGGAATAAGTAGCTCCTCTCACGGAAAAAAGCCATACATCAACTGGACTGAACCAAAGTTAAACGCTCTGATTCGATTTCGTCGAGAATTTCCGGAACATTGTAAAGGGAAAAAAATTTGGGATACTATTTGCGAAAAGATGAAGATAGCATTTCCCGATGAACCTCTTTTTACCTCACAAAAATGTCAGATACGATGTAATAAATATAAACAAGATAAAGCAAAAGAAATTGCAAAAAATGTTTTACAAAATAATCAGCCAGAAAAGAAAAAAGAAACGCAACCTCTTCATGAAAGAATTGCCGCAAGAGAACAACGAATAGGGCCTTATTTAAGAGAAATTAAAAAGGAAATAAAAAAAGAATCCGAAGAAACCGAAGAAGCCGAAGAACTTCCATTTCTCATAGTATCACCAATCAGACAAGAAAAAACAGATGAAACTCATTTGGAATCTCATGATGAATCGTCAGAAAAAGAAGACGTTAAAATTTTGAAGGGAGAAATTGTATTTCCTTTAAAAGATGAAGTTCTATCCCCGGCTCATGACGAATCATCCGAAAGTGACGATATCGAATTTTTGAAGGGAGAAATTGCATTTCCTCTCACAGCACAAATTGAACAGGAAAATACGGCCCAACCTTCCCCGAAAACTCCTGATGAAATGAGAAATGAAGTAGCTGGGCAAACTATTACTCGAACAAGTCCTGTTTCTTCTAGCGATGACGATTCTGAAGATTCTTTCGTTTTTGAAGTAGGGTCTGATGAAAAAGATTTCCAATACAATGTTCAAGAGT
>JBDHQC010000193.1:0-2734 GCA_039806815.1 Parachlamydiales bacterium | reverse complement strand
ATCACTGATAAGCTCGTTGATAGTCACGACCCTGGCGACCTTATTAAAACACTTGATAATGGGTTACTTGATATCTGGCCTATTTGTCAATTTGGTGGTAAAAATCTAAAAGTCATCTATAGAGAACACCTGACTAATTTAATTAATCTGAATAGAAAACAAAAAATATATAACGACAGACTTAATTCAGTTATTGCTAAATATAGTCATCTACCAAAAGAAGTGATTGAAAGTGTAAAAAACTTTGATCACACTTACGGCTATAGTGACGACGCTAGCGTTTATAGATCAGGCGTAGCCAAGAAAGAAGAAATTATAAAAGAAGCAAAACATAAATATGAGATAATCACAAAAGATAATCCTAAAAAATTAATTAAAAAATGAATTTTCTATAATTTGAGATTTGTTTTTTGTAAGATTATATAAACTCTTTCCACAAAACGGAAAGGGTTTTTTATTGCAAAAATTCCTAGCATATGATATATTATTTGCAATATTGACTAGATTTATCTTTTATTCCATCAGGTTGAGTTTTTGTGGGTGACTCAAGTCAATAATAATTTCGAAATTATTATTAGTTGAATATAGAAATGTTAAATAAAAAATAACCAATCTTGTAGCAATTTTTGGCTATGTTTTGGTATCTTAGTCTCTTATTTTCTATTTAGTATTTCTGTGTTTGTTATCATTTTCATATTTTTTATGTCTAAAACAAAAGATATTAACGAGACTCTTTTGGTGGCAACTCTACCCAAAAAAACATTCTCAAAATTTAAAAAACCGTTCATCGATCTCCCAAATCTTGTGGAAAATCAAATATCTTCTTTTAAGAAACTTGTAGAAGAAGATCTAGAAATTATTTTAAAAGAATTAAACCCAATAAACGATTATACTGATAAGAAGTTTGAATTAGAAATAAAATCTTTTGAGCTCGGCGAGCCAAAACATGATGAAGAATATACAAAAGAAAATAAGTTGACATATGAAGCTCCTTTAAGAGCAACTTTTGTACTTCATAACAAGATTCTAAATACAAAGAAAGAACAAGAAATTTTCTTGGCTGCATTCCCTATGATGACAGTTCATGGAACATTTATTGTAAATGGAGTAGAAAGAGTAATTATTCCTCAACTTGCAAGAAGTGCCGGAGAATTTTTTGATTTTGAAGAAATAAATGGAAAAAAATATTTCTCAGCAAAAATTGTCCCAAACAGAGGTGCTTGGATCGAATTTTTAACTGATGATGATAATGAAATGTTTGTAAAAATCGACAAGAAGAGAAAATTCTCAGTTGTGTCTTTACTTCGCGCAATTGGTTTTTCTTCAGATAAGGAAATCGCTGCCGCTTTTGAAGGTGATGCATTAGCAAAAGCTTATATAATGAACCTTGTAGAAAAAGATCCTATAAAGACAGCAGATGAGGCTTATATAGATGTATACAAAAAATTGAGAGACGGAGATCTTGCCACAACAGAAAACGCAAAATCATACATACAATCTTTGTTTGAAAAAGAAAGATATGATCTTTCACCAATTGGAAGATTAAGATTTAATAAAAGATTTAATCTGTCTTTAGAGGGTAAGGAGATGAAGAGACTCACTTTATCAAAAGAAGATATAGTTCTTGTTATTAAACATTTAGTTAATTTAAATAATGATCCTGATGCTGTTGGTGACGATATTGATCACTTAGCTTCAAGAAGAGTTCGCTTTGTTGGAGAAATGCTTGGAATGAAAATCAAAAAAGGAATGCTTCAAGTTCGTAGATACGTACAAGAAAAAATGTCTGTTGTTGATACAGATACAACTTTACCGATGGCTGTCATAAATCAAAGACCACTTCAAGCAAGAATAAAAGAATTCTTCACAGTAAATCAGTTATCACATTTAATGAATCAAGAAAATCTTCTTGCAGAAATCGAATCACTTCGTACTGTATCTGCTCTTGGGCCTGGAGGTCTTTCAAAAGAAAGAGCTGGGTTTGAGGTTCGTGATGTGCATACATCTCACTACGGAAGAGTTTGTCCTATACACACTCCCGACGGAGCAAATGTAGGTCTTATATTAAGACTCGCAGTATATGCAAAGATTAATGAATTTGGAATCATTGAAACTCCGTATGTAAGAGTTAAAAACGGAAAAATTACAAATGAGATAGTTTATTTGAATGCTCTTCAAGAAGAATCAACAATAATTACTCATGCAGCAACTGCTTATAATGACAAAGGCGAAATTGAAAATGATTTTGTTGAAGCTAGAAAATTTGGTTCTCCAGCAATTGTTGATAAAAAAGAAGTTGAATATATCGATGTTGCGACAAATCAAGCATATTCTATTGCTACAAATATGATTCCTTTCTTGGAGCATGACGACGCGGTGCGTGCATCTCTTGGATCAAACATGCAAAAACAAGCTCTGCCACTTCTTCTTGCTGAAGCTCCTTATGTTTCAACAGGTATGGAGGGAGATAGTGCAAAGCATATAGGTAGAGTTGTACTTGCTGAGGAGGCAGGAGAAGTAAAATATATAGATGCTAAAAAAGTTGTTGTAAAAAACAAAGATAATAAAGATAAGACATACAACTTAGTAGACTTCACAAGAACAAACAATTTTACAGCATTTTATCAAAGACCAATTGTAAACATTGGAGATAAGGTAAAGAAAGGCGATGTGCTTGCAGACTCATCATCAACAAGAGGAGGCCAAATTGCAATTGGACACAATATTCGTGTTG
>JBDHQC010000045.1:0-12067 GCA_039806815.1 Parachlamydiales bacterium | reverse complement strand
TGTGGGACAAAAACTGCAATGAAATTAGATTAAGGTATAGCTGCAGTTGTGGACTTGAAGTGCATCGTGATGATAATGCAGCATTAAATATACGAGCCGCTGGAATAACGGTTCTAAAAGCATGCAGAGCTGCCCTCTAAGAGGGCAAACAGATAAGTTTGCAGCTTACTACGAAATTATCCCCTGGAAACTGCACAGTATAGTCTGCAAAGAATCTAGGAAGACAAGTTGCATTTGAAAGATTTAACTGCACAATCAGACAGAGATGCGCAAAACTAGTCAGAAAAACACCGTCATTTTCTAAGAAATCAGCCAATCATATTGGGATGATTAAGATGTTTATTTGTGATTATAATAATAACTTTAAATCACTGTCTGTTTGGAGATATCTTAGTGACATAAATATAACGATATAATACCATAACTTTTATTTTTTTTATATAGTATTAATTATAAGGAGCATAGTATGCAATCACTTCAACCAAGTAATTCTTTGTCTTTCGCTGCAATAAGTAAATTGCCAGAACCAGATAGAAAAAAAATCTGTGGTTTACTTTTTAGAATTGGAGAAAAAAATCCATCAAGTAAAAATTATTTGAAATTTCAATTAATCAATGAAACAAAATATTTAACAGCAAATCCACATTCTTTTCCTATAGTACCAGAAGATAAATACAACCTCGATAATTTGGTGTTAAAAGTAGACCGTTGTGGTTTTAATCCGCATTCAAGAAACTTAACATTAATTTTTGCTCCTAATGGTCAAAGAAGTTACTTTTTCCATGGGGCATCTGGAATTCATAGCAAATTAAAACTCGTTGCTCTTACAACTGAATCTGGAACTGTGAATCGTAGTGTAATAGATGAAGTAACTAACGTTATTTTATGTAGCATGAAAGGTTATCAAATGCGTGCTCGCACTTCGCAAGGGCATTTATGGGTACAAGGGAAATTGACACTTGTTTCGACACCGGAATGTGTTGAACTCGGAAAAAGATATGGTCATGGATCAGACGGATTTCTCGTCGAACCAATAAATTCATATGTATCTGTAAACAGTCGCGTTATGTCTGGGCATGCTGCTGCTGCAAGAGTGCAGCGCCATGATACTGAATGGGCGATTGCACCAATTGGAAAAGTGCCAAATCCTCAAATCAAAGAATTACAAGAAGTTAAAGTTGAAATTCCACTCGATTACCTGGCAAATGCATTTCCTTTTACAATGCCGGAAGAAGAACAAGAAGTTGTAGAAAACGAAGAAACAAAATCAGAAACCGAAACAAAGGTTGATGAAAAAGGGAAAGAAAAAGTCGAATCTGAAGTTGAAGTAATAGCACAAACTGAAGAAACAAAATCAGCTGAAGAGAAAGTTGAAGTAAAAGAAGACGAATCTCAAGAAAAAAAAGCTGACTAAAATACTCTTCATAAAAATATATAGAGCAATTTGCTCTATATATTTCCTAATTTTTCTAATATAAAATCAATAAAAGATCGAATTTTTGTGGCTAAGTACTGTGTTTTTTTATAACAAAGATATATTGGCACTGTATCTTTATCGTATTGGGAAAGTATTGATTGTAAAGAACCATTTGCAATCTCGTTTTTTACTGCATATTCGTGTACACGTATAATTCCAAGTCCATTTACTGAACATGTAACGAGTGCTCGTACGCTATTAATTAAAAGTTTAGGCTGAATGAATATTTCATTTCCTTTCGAAAACTGCAATGTATTGACGGGTCTTCGCATGCTATGATTTAAATAGCTATGATTTGCAATTTCTTCTATTTTTTTTGGTGTTCCATATTTTTTCAAATATTCTGGACTTGCACAAGTGACGTATTTCGTATCAGCGATTTTTCTTTGAATAGCATTTTCAGGACCAGAAAGTGACATCCCAATAAGCAGATCTATGTTTTCTTTCTCAAGATCTGGAATCCGCTCTTGTAATTCCAAATCCAGAACAATCCCCGGGTAAAGTTCATAAAACTCTTGTATATAGGGGATGATGTAGAGTTCTGCAAAATGAGGATTAGAAAATATTTTAAGTTTTCCTTCAGGCTTTTTTTTCGCATCTTTGAGGAATGATTCAATTTCTGTAAAGTCCTGGGCAATTTTTGAAAATTGTTCATAAAATACAGTTCCTATTTCCGTAAGACTTATCGAGCGAGTAGTTCTTACAAAAAGCTCTACGGAATATTCTTTTTCTAAGGAAGAAATTTGCTTACTTACTGCTGCAACAGATACTCCGAGCTTTTTTGCAGCTTTTGCAAAACTTCTTTCGTTGGCTACTAAGAGAAAAGAGGTGATTCGATCAAAGTTTGGCATAAATATTGTTAACCTTTAGTTAATAATAGTTTACTTAATGTATTATTGTAAACATTTATGAAATAGTGTAAGATTATATCACAGTGACTTTAAAGTCACAGAGAGAAATAAATTATCCTTTTTTTATTCTTGTTTTTTGTTTTTTCTCTGTGTCTTAAAAGTCTCTTTTGTGAAAAAAAATTTTAAAGTGCATATGAAAAACAAAACACTCTCATTATTTCTTATTATAGTTTTGCTTGGGTTTCCACAAATTAGCGAAACTATCTATACGCCATCCCTTCCCGATGTCGCAGCATCGTTTCAGGTTTTGCCGTATCTTGCCGAACTTACTGTCGGGATTTACTTCATTGGCTTTATGTTCGGAGTATTTTGCTTTGGCATTGCTTGCGATCGCATCGGAAGGAGAGCATCAATGCTATATGGAATTTTAATTTACATCGTAGGATGTCTTGGATGTCAGTATTCGCTTTCAATCGAAATGATGCTATTTTTTCGGATCGTCCAGGCATTTGGTGCAAGCGCAGGATCTGTAGTTACCCAGACGATGATTCGAGATGTCTATGAGGGTAATGAGCGCGTAAAGATTTTTTCCATCGTAGGAACTGCACTTTCTTTGTCACCTGCACTTGGGCCGATCATTGGTGGATTGGTTTCTCAGTACATGGGCTGGGCGTGGAATTTTGCTCTACTTTTTATCATGGGAGTTATTTTGCTCATTCACTGTATAAGAAAACTTCCTGAAACGAAGCCGGAAAGTGTTTCTTCCATATCAACATGGGGTTTATGTGTACGGATGGTAAAGGATTTCCGACTGATTGCGTTTGCTTTCATCGTTGCGTTATGTAATGGAATTTTATTTAGTTATTATGGAGAAGCTCCATTTTTATTTATTGAACTTTTAGGGTGTACACCAGGCGTTTACGGTTCGATGGGAATTGTTATTGCTAGTGCCAGTATTTTAGCAGGAATTTCCTCTCATCGACTTGCAAAAAAAGTATGTCCTGAAGTTTCGATGATGATCGGATCGATTTTTTGCATTAGTGGTTCTTTTGTTTTTTTTCTCGTATCATTTTATGGTCTTATCACAACTGTCAATGGAATATACGCGCATCTGTTAGTACTTTCGTGCATGATGGTGATCATTTTTGGAGTTTCCTTGATCATTCCAAATTCGTTAAGCATAGCCTTAAAAGACTATAAAAATGTCGTTGGATCCGCAGGATCGATATTTGGTGCCATGTACTACTTATTGATTGCTCTATTTACTCTTCTCATGAGCTTTTTACACGATGGAACCGTTCTTCCTATGCCTACGTATTTTATAGTTCTTTCATCTCTTCTATTCATTTTTTCGTACATCTTTGTTCCGAAGAATATTCTCATTGAAGCCTATGGCGGAAAAACCACGTAGAACACGAAAGTGTAAATATAGCAATGATAATCATGGGCCACGTATTACTCCAGACGAGATCAAAAGGCATCGATTTGAGAAACGATGCCTTTGCGATCACGAGAAAGTAACGCAAAGGAATAATATACGTAAACGTTTGAAGCCAGTCTGGCATGTTTTCAATAGGGGTTGCAAATCCTGACAATGATACAGCAGGACTCATGAACAAAGAAGATCCTAAAATTGCCTGTTGCTGTGTTGAGCATAACGATGAGATAAATAATCCAACGCCTACGATCGATAGGATAAAAATGAACATTCCAAAATATAAGGCCAGTAATGATCCCGTAAAGGGTATTCCAAAAACATAGCGTGCAACACAAATGATCAAAGTGCCTGCTATCATTGCTATGATCTGCGGAGGAACAGACTTTCCAATCAAAATTTCGATGGGTAATAGTGGTGATACGAGCAGTTGATCAAAAGTGCCAAGCTCTCGTTCTCTTGCAACTGATAAAGAGGTTAATACAAGCGTTTCTACCATTGTCAGGATAGCGCACAAACTAGGAACTGTAAACCAGTAATACAAAAGATTTGGATTAAACCAGTTTCTTGGGAAAAGTTGGGCATTTTGCTGTTTGATTCCAATATTTGCTGCAAGATCTGCGTTGAACTGTTCGACGATTGTTCCTGTATAACCTGCGACGATTTGGGTGGTATTTGATCTTCTTCCATCTAAGATTAGTTGAACATTTGCTTTATTTCCTGCACGAAGGTTGCGAGAAAATTGCTCATCAATGGAGACGACCATGACTCCCTTTTTATTGTCGATATATTTTTTAATGTCGACATTTGATTTTAAGTACGTAATGTGTCGAAAAACGGGAGAACCGTGAAAACGCTGGCAAAGCTCATACCCTTCTTTCCCATTATCTTTATTGAGAATGCCTATCGAGATGTTTTGTACATCTAAAGTTGCAGCAAATGCAAAAACAAAAAGCTGCATGATGGGAGGAACGATTAATACGATGCGGCTTTTCTTATCGCGCAATACGGCTAAAAATTCTTTATAGATAAGTGCAATAATACGATTGAGCATAGATCTCTACTCCAGTCTTTTACGCGTTACGCGAGTAATAAATGAAAAGAATATAAGTCCAATTGCTGTCATGAGAATAATATCAATAGTCAAAAGTTCCCAAACATCGCCAACTAAAAAAAGAGTTTGAAGAGCAGAAACGTAATAGCGCGCTGTAATGAAATACGTGACTGCTTGGATGATCCAGGGCATGCTCGATATTTCAAAGATGAATCCAGAGAGCATAAATGCCGGAAGAAAGGCTGTAAATGTCGAGATTTGTCCTGCTACGAACTGATTTTTTGAGATCGTGGAAATTAATAAACCAAGGCCTAAAGCAGTAACGAGAAAAACCCCGGAAACAATGCACAAAGCCAAGATTGATCCTCTAAAAGGAACGCCATAAAAAAACACAGAAACAACCATGCACATGGCAAGTGTCACAAATCCTAAAAGAAAATAGGGGACGACTTTTCCAACTAAGAGCTCTACAATACTCACAGGTGTTGTCATCATAGATTCCATCGTTCCGCGTTCCCATTCGCGAGCAACGACTAAAGCTGTCAGTAGTGTTCCAATAAGCGACATGATGATCGCTAATGATCCGGGGATGAGAAAGTTTCTACTTTCGAGCTCTTCGTTATACCAGTAACGCGCTTGAAGTTCTACTAAAGGAAGTCCTTGGAGATTACTGCTTATATGTTCTTGTTGAAGCCAATTTTGAAAAGCACCTCGTACGTAATTTTGGACAAAGTTTGCAGTATTTGGCTCGCTTCCGTCGGCAATCACTTGAATCGGTGCAATATTATCTTGCCTTTGTCTAAATGCAGAAAAATAGGAGGGCACTACGACAAAACCACGAATATTTCCACTGATGATATCTCGATCGAGTTCTCGGCGATCTTTTGCAAATTTTACATCGAAGAATGGCGAATCTGTCATTGATTTTGCAAAACTTTGCACATCGGGTGCAGTATCTTCGAGCACAAGTCCAACTTTGAGGTGGTTTAAATCTAAAGATACTCCAAACCCATAGACAAAAAGCAAAATCAAAGGAAGTACAATGCTTATTAAAAAGCTCGAAGGATCGCGAATGATCTGAAAATATTCTTTAATGATCAAAGCTTTCATTCTACGCAATACTTGGTGCTGCATGATTATCACTATCGTATTGTTCTATTAGTTCAATAAAGGCATCTTCAAGAGTTGGAGAGGGATTTTTTTCTGACTTTGCTTTTTCTTTGAGAGCATCCGGTGTGCCGAGGGTAATTACTTTACTTTTATAAATCAGGGCAATTCTATCGCAATATTCTGCTTCGTCCATGAAATGAGTTGTAACCATGACAGTCATTCCTTTTTGAACAAGTCCGTAGATATGACTCCAGAATTCTCTCCTTGTTATTGGATCGACTCCGGAAGTTGGTTCATCCAAAAAAAGAACTCTTGGTTGATGCATGACGGCACAAGAAAGTGCAAGTCGTTGTTTAAAACCAAGCGGCAAAGAATCTGCAGATTGATCTAAAAGTTGTTCAAAATTGAAAATTTCGATCATGTGATTCACAACCTCTCTTCTTTCTGATCCGACGAGATTATAAGCTCCGGAAAAAAAATTTAAGTTCTGTTTTACTGAGAGATTGCCATACAAAGAAAATTTTTGCGCCATGTAGCCGATATGGGATCTTGCTTCTCCTGGTGCTTCGAGTAAATCTACGCCATTGACAATGGCATTTCCCGATGTTGGTTTCAACAAACCACACATCATCTTGAATGTCGTCGATTTGCCGGCGCCGTTTGGTCCTAAAAGACCAAAAATTTCTCCTGATTCAATGCTGAAGGTGACATTACTTGCTGCAGTAAATGTACCGAATTTTTTTGTAAGTCCACGAGCTTGCACGAGTACTTCTTTTTTTGTGCTCACAGGAATTCCCTCGCTAAGTAACGACACTTCTTTTGGAGCACCACCAAGAATTTCTACAAATGCATCTTCGAATCTGGGAGGGCACGGCTTTACTTCCAGATTTTCCGTTGTCGATAATGCCTTCAAGTTAACGGGTTCATTTTTTTCTTTCATTACTACCCGAACGTCCCGACCTTGGATTGTTGCATCGACGACATCCTTTTGTTGTAGTGCTTTTTCGAGTATGCTACGCCTGTTTTCTTGTATGTTACTTATGAGATACGTTTGTCCTTGGACGCGTTGGCACATTTTTTTTGCACTTTCATCGAACAAGAGCTTTCCATTATTTAAAAGTAAAACCGTTTCGCATTTTTCAGCCTCATCGAGATATGATGTACTCCATACGACAGAAATTCCTTCTTCAATGAGATTTTGGACCATCGTCCATAATTCTCTTCGAGAAAGAGGGTCGACGCCAACGCTTGGTTCATCGAGGAGTAAAAGTGCAGGTTTTCGAATCAGGGTACATGCAAGCCCAAGTTTTTGCTTCATGCCTCCCGACAATGCTCCTGCCAAGCGCTTTGTAAATGGCCCCAAGCGCGTAAAGTTCAATAATTTTTCAAAAACCGCGTTTCTATCTCCTCTAGAAAGTCCTTGTAAATCTGCATAGAGATTCAAGTTTTGTTCAACTGTCAGGTCTTCATAAAGCCCGAATTTTTGTGGCATGTATCCGATGAGATTTGCAAGATCGTCTTGATCTTTTACAGTATCAAAACCACCAACGGTAATCTGCCCGGATGTGGGGATTAAAAGCCCTGCTATTAAGCGGATAAGCGTTGTTTTTCCTGCGCCGTCGGGCCCCACTAAGCCGACAATTTCTCCTTTCGGGATGATAGTGGTGATAGAGTCAAGAGCAGGTGTAGTCGCTTTGGGAAAGGATTTTGATACATTTTTTATACAAACAAAAGGCTCGCTCACTTTTGATCCGAATTTAGTATTCTTGGCTTGGGAAGTAGAAGTCTTACAGTGACCGGCATTCCCTGTCGCAAACCCTCATCGGGATTGTCTGCAATAACGCGCAATCTATAGACGAGATCTGTTCTTAAATGCGTAGTTTCGACTGTTTTTGGCGTAAATTCTGCAACAGGAGAAATAAAACCGATATGACCCTGATACACTTTTCCACCGGGTGTATCGGTATAAATTTCTGCAGGCATTCCAGGGAAGATGAGGCCTAATTCCGGCTCTTGAATAAAGGCGCGAATCCAAACAGGTGTCAATAGAGAAAGAGTATAGATTGGCTCGCCCGGATTTACAATGGATCCAGGCTCGCGAATACGCGTAAGGATTGTTCCATCGTTTGGAGCATAGACTTCAGTATCTTGTAAGTTTTTTAAAGCAACTCCTAGTGCTGCTTGTGCTTGTTTTAAATTTGCCTTGAAGACATCTCTCGAAGTAATTGCATTGTGATAGTCTTCTATTGCTATTGCACCTTGAGAAACAATATCTTTTCTACGTTGAACGAGTTCTTCTGCATTTTTGAGATTGAATTGAATGCCAAAGACATTCGCTTGTGCTTGTCTTACTTCGTCCAAGAAAGGTTGCTTGTCGAGTTTTCCCATGAGCATCCCTCTTGTTACGAGATCTCCTTCTTCAAAAGGCATATGTTCGACAAGGCCAAGAACTCTAAAGCCAAGATCAACTTGTCTGATATCTACGTTGCCATAGAGAGTGATGTAGTTCACTTTGTTGTTTTGTTTATAAAAAACAGCAAAACAGAGCCCAAGCACGATCAAAGATGCTAAAACAAGCAAAACAATTGTTTTTCGCATTAGACGATTACCATTATTTGAATAAATTATCTTTTAAAGAATACGCTTTGGAATTTCAAGGGCGATTTGATTTTTTTATACTTGACGTTCAGAAAAAAACGAATTACAGTTTTTTGGACTTTTGAAAAACGGATGGTTCACTATGAAAAAAAGTATTTTGTCATTGCTCATTTTTCTTATCGCAACGAATGCACATATTGCTGCAAAAATTATAGAAGCACCCCATTTTAAAAATGTTCTCGACCATGTTGCAAATAACACATTAGTAGTTCTCGATATCGATGAAACCTTACTTGTACCATGTCAAACTCTTGGTACCTCAGAATGGTTTTATACGAGAAAAAGACAGTATGAATCGCAAGGAATGAATCAAGCTTGTGCTCTCGATAAAGCTCTTGCAGAATGGGAAGCAATTCGGCATTTGACTACAGTACGAATCGTCGAACAGGGGACAGATGCTATAATCAGTAATTTACAGAGTAAAAATATTCCAGTTATGGGGCTTACAACTCAAGGGCTTGCTCTTGCGACGCGTACTGTCGAACAATTGAATAGCCTGAACATAGATCTTTTAAAAACAGCACCGACGAAAGAAGATTGTTATTTCATTAATGGACATGGAGTGCTTTTTCGAAAGGGCATACTCTTTACTTCCGGTACTCAAAAAGGAAAAGCTCTTGTAAAATTGCTGGACACTATTCAGTTTCGTCCTGGTCGAATAGTATTCGTAAACGATAGAGAAACTCACATAAAAGATGTAGAAGGTCCCGTCGAAGAAAGGGGCATCGAATTTATTGGAATTCGATATGGCTATTTTGATAAGGAATTGACAAACTATCGTCATGATGTTGCAGAACTTGAATGGTCAATGTCTTCATTTGATCATCTGATGCAAGATGCAGAAGCGATTGAACTTTTAAATACCGAATCAAGTTCATAGCAACATGAAAATAAAGCTTTGCATTGCGTTATTTGTCTTTATTTTTCATTTTCGTATCGATGCTAAGATAATCGAGACTTTTCATTTTAATGATGTACTCGAACATAGTACCAAAGACACACTTGTTTTACTCGATGTCGATGATACATTATTCATGCCATGTCAAACTATTGGGAGCACAGTTTGGTTTTATTCACAATTTAAGAAGTATGAATCGCAAGGAATGAGCTCTGATCTTGCGTTAGAAAAGGCGCTTAAAGAATGTGAAGCTATTCGCCATTTGACAAATGTTTCTATTGTCGAAAAAGATACGGACAAAATTATAGATGAGATGCAGAAAAAAAACATTCCAGTCATGGGCATTGTATCCCAAGGTTTTACCTTAGCTACTCGTACAATCGAACAATTAAAAACGCTTCGTATAGATCTTTCAAAGTCAGCGCCTTTTCAAGAGGAGCATTATTTTCAAAATGAAAAAGGCGTTCTTTATAAAAAAGGAATTCTATTTACGTGTGGCACTCATAAAGGAAAAGCTCTTTGCAAATTTTTAGATTTTATCAATTATCATCCAAAAAAGATTGTCTTTGTGAATAACAAAGCAACCCATTTAAACGAAGTAAAAAGCTCGATCAAAGAACGAGGAATAAAGTTTATTGGACTCCGGTACGGCTATTTAGATGAAAATGTTGCAAACTATCGTCAAGATATTGCAGACCTTGAATGGTCAATGTCTACTTTTGATCATTTGATGCAAGACTCAGAAGCATTAAAGCTTCTGAGTAGTGTTTCACGTTCATGATTGGAGAGAATCTTTTTCTGAATTGAAATAGTGGTATTGTTCCCATAGTGTTTTTACGATTTCTGAGAAAAACTTTTCTCTTGAAAGAGCGTAATTTGTAAAGAGCGCAATGGCGCATGTATCATTGTCAACTGTTTTCATTCCGGTAAAATCGTAGATGATTTCCTTTAAAGGTTTTCCGGAAAGGAGGTCATCTTTAAATTTTCTTGGCATGAGAATGTTTGGACTGTTTGTGACGAACATTTTTCCGGATCTATCGACTAAAACGCCCCAATTGCAAAGATACACATCTTCATCCTTGAAAAACACTCCGGATTCAAGGCCAAATGCAAGTTGGGCATCAGTTTTTGCAAGGCAATCTTTTGCTCTATTGATCGCACCTTGTTTTGTCTCTTCTTCTGTGAGAGGTTGCTCTTGGACTTTTGATCGGGCAGGACATGGTGTAATAATGACGTTCTCTTTTTCTAAAGCACTTTTACACGCTTTTACTTTGACACCCGTCTTTGAGCCTACGGCGACGAGGACTGCATTTTGTATGCTCTTGTGTAAATCTCTTGCCTCTTCATCGCTTATCCATTCTGAATGCTCTCGCAAATTTCTCAATTGAAACTCTGCAATCTTTTCATCTACTCTAAAAGGAAGCATTCTTACTTGTGTATAATGAAAACAAAGTGTATCGATACCCTCATTTTTCATTTCATTTTCAACAGACTCAATGAATTTGATATTGTCGTCGATAAAGATAACTTTTGATGGTTTCAAATTCATCTTTTTCAAAAATGCTGCAAGGAGTTTTCCCTTTGGCTGCTTTGCTGTAAAAAGGATACCATCTTTAAACAAACAGCTATTGTTACTATCTGAAAATGAAGGGGTGGAGTATTTTACAAACGACTTTTTGAAGTCTATATTTACTGTGGCAAGCTGGTTAATTCTTAAATTTTCAAGTCTCTTGATTCCTCCAAAATTACCGGTGGTACTATTAGTAAGAGCCATCGTTTGGATCCCACGCTCGTTTAAGTCTTGAATAATTTTTGTAATTTTTGGATCGACGAGTTCGACTTTCATGCTTTTTAAAACTTTACTTTTGAGGTATTCTCGAGAAAATTTGTAGTGAGGGGTTGAACTTTTATCCTCACGAAGTTTTTCAAGTATCTTTTTCACAAGTGGCTTTGCATTCTGTCGAAGAATCATATCACTCGGGATGATGAGTGTATTGTCTATATCAAAAACAACTAAAGCTTTTTCATCGACTTTTTTGATTTCTTCTTCGATAGCGACGAGATCAGGTGTTTCGATTACTTCGCATCGTGCATTTCCTATGATGATAATTAGCGTAAATAAGATCTGAAAAAAGTATTTATTTTTAATTGTCAATTTATACCTCCGTAATATTATTTTATTACTATAACTGAAAATAATTTCAACTATAGTATCATACTTTACATTATTTCGTTATTTAAAAAGTTATTTACAACACAACCCAAGACATTTTTCAAAGTTGAAAAAAAAAAGATACATCTCGATAGTCGAGTTTATTGGATTGTTTTTTTGAAAAGGTGAGCAATGCGACTGACATATGTACTTGTTTTTTTATCGAGCATCATTACGTGTTATGCAGATGAGGCTTTTGATCAAGCACTTGAATCTCAATATTTACAGAACATAAGACAGATTACATTTCCCTCAATGGGATTTGAAAAAGCAGGAGAAGCTTATTTTTCTCCGGATTCAAAGTCGATCTGTTTTCAAGCGGTTCCAATAGGAGAAACTGGATATCAAATATTTACAAAAAATCTCATTACT
>JBDHQC010000001.1:0-44576 GCA_039806815.1 Parachlamydiales bacterium | reverse complement strand
TTCGGTTACACGTCCTTAGCAGGGACGCGCTTTCGGCCACTCAGCCATCTTTCCATACAGATGGATCAAGATAGTAGCGCCTTCAGACTTTTCTCACAAGATCATTGTATCGCGATCTTGAAAAAATCCTCTGGATCGAAAGAACCTCGGTAAACAAGAAGGACTTAAAGATCTAAATCGGAAAAAACCTATGAAATTGTATTGCTTTTGGAAACTTTATACAGTTTCATTCCAAGATCGGATTTAAGAAATATGTGTACGAAAGCACGAGGAAAGATGCGCTCGTTCAGATAGACGACCTGTTTTCCCTCAAAATTTTCTTTTTCTTCACGAGGAATGGAAATCCCTCGTTCCAAGAATTTTTGTCGCTCATGTTCAAATAAATCTGATATTTTCACTTCTATCTGCCCACTTTCATGATCAATTTTAATTTCTGCAAATGTCAATCCTGTTGTTCTCGAGATGACACAAACCATAGTAATATCCGCCTTAGTCATTTACTTAAAACACAAATTTTAAAATATGAAAAGATAAAATACCAATCGAAATTTTAATAAAGCATAAATTAAAATATTTTTTATATTTTTTACAATAAAGCTTATAAATTATAATAATATTGATAAATAATTTTAAAAATGATAAAATGTTTTATTTAATAATAAAAAAGGTTAAATTATGCATTCTAGCTTTATTGGCACTTCCGATAATAGTAAAATTATTAATCGAGAAAATAATATTCGCGAAGAAAGTAAAGGTAAAGACTTTGCTCAAAGAAAGTATTCCCAAAAAAAGTCAAATCAACTGCCTTTTCAGGAACGGACGTATTCACCTCAGCCAAAAAAATGTTCAAATCCAGATATTTTCGATTTAGAAAAAGAATTGAATAATCTATCCGTTCTTTCTGAAGAACCAAAAAAACCTGTTAGAACCACCCCCCGATCTATACCTCCTGCATCGGATCTTAGGCCCGATTCAGGAAAACGACAAGAAACGAGAAAAAGAGATAAAGTACTACCGGCTGAAAGAAATCCAAGAAAAAAATCAACAAAAACACAACCTTTACCTCCCCCAGTTCAGTATAGTCCTTTAAATGAAAATGAAGTTGCAGAAAATGTGAATAAATTATTTCAATCCCGGGCAAAAGCAGAAGAATTGCAAGGTAGCCTAAAACTGAAAGACCTTCAGATCTGTGATCGCAAAGCTATTAGCCAATCATTACTAGAACTTGAAGATGAAATATTTGCAATAGAAAGAATGCTCGTAGCTCATGGTCTTCTGACTTCAGATCCAAAGTGCAAGGTCACTCCTACAAATGAGGGATCTAATGGCTCTTACTATCTCTTTTATGAAGATCGCAAAATTGGGGTTTATAAGCCAAGACTTAAAGCAGCAGGTGCTCTTGACAGCTCGACAAAAAATCCTTCACGAAAAGGAATTAAGCCTGGAACAGAATGTTTAAGAGAAAGGCTTGCAGATGTTGCAAACAAGGTGCTTTCTCTTTCTCTCCCAGATTATATCCCCCAAATTAGAGATTTTGGAGTTCCTCCTACAGATATCGATGCATTTACTCATGATGATTTCGGATCTCACCACGATGTGGGATCGATGCAAAAATTCGAAAAGGATTGTACTTCTATTCAAGACCTTACGACAGTTGAGATAGAAGACTCGATTTCTCTCGACCAATTTTTAAAAGCAGTAGTTTTTGATAGTATTCTTCTCAACCTAGATCGACACAATGGAAATTTGTTATTAAATAAAGCAAAAGATCTCATTTTAATTGATCACGGAGCATGCTTTCCATCTGTTGCCGGCTTTGGAAAGGATGCAAAAAATACACCCGAATTTGAATGGATATTCTTTCCGCAAGCAAAGCAAATATTGCCACCTCATTGGAAAGAATACATAGCACAAATTGATGATAAAAAACTCCTTCAGGCATTCGTTGCGGAAACTGAAAGTTATAACAAAAAATTTCCTAATTCAGGGATGAATCTGGGAGTAGAAAACTTATATATGATAGCTCATTCCATTTTGTTATTGAAAGCGTGGGTTATACATGGAAGTTCTCTAAGCATTAAAGAATTTGCAAATGGCTATCTTGAACTAGGTATTCCAATGGCTCTGGCAAAACACAGTACAACTAACGAAAAAACTGTTTATGAGATACACGAAGATCCTTCGAAATTTAAAGCAGATAAATTCTGTCTTGATCATGAGCTTGACCAAGATCAGTTCTATTTTGAGGCAAAAAGAGTTGTTGTCGGAGGACATTTTGCAAAACTCATGAAAGAAAATTGGACGAAAGTGCAGGCAACTTTAAAACAATCCTTACGTTCTCCGATAACTTTCATTGATCAGTATGAGGCAATTAAAGAAAAAATCAACTCCTCGATTACTCCAAATCTATTCAAAACAACCCTTCAGCGACTACAGGAAATTGTTCTTTAATTTATAGTATCGAATGTCAAATTGACATTCGATACTATATTTTTTTCAAACTTTCTGAAATTCCCACTTTAATATAAATAAATATTCATAGCTCTATCTTTCATTGAAAAAATGATAGTTTTGTATAAATTTATCATTAAATGAAGGGAAGAACTATGGCTGAGAAAACACAATTCGCATGCTGCTCATCAAGCTTCACTACAACCTCCTCAAATATGCCCGTTTCTGCGAAGCCTCCAATAAAATCAACGTAGGAAAACGATAAAAAAATTCTTTAACGAGAAGAAGAGCTTAAAATCTTATCCTCAAGAAGGTTTTGTTAGATTAGTCGTTATCAAATCATTAAAAATTACCACTTTTTTCCATATCTGCATTGTTATTTGCTTGACTTATTTCTTTTTGTGAATTATTATACACTTAAATATGAATAAATATTCAATCTTAGGTCTGGTATGGCAAAAAATCCGCAGATAGAAATAAGGCAAAATGCTTTGAAAGAACTCTTGAAGAAAGAAGCACTTTCTGATCAGGAGTCCATCGTTCAAAGGCTAAATAATTCTTATGGAATCTCTACAAACCAGGCATCGGTTTCTCGAGACCTACACGAACTCGGGGTCGTAAAAAAAGAAGTTAACGGAATGCTTCAATATGAACTTCCCTCGACTGATGTCTCCTGCGAGATCCTCAAACTTGCCATCATCGATATCGTTTGCAATGAAACGATGATTGTCATTTTTTCAATGCCTGGACTTGCAGGGTTTGTAGGCGATTTCCTGGATATGCAAAAAGATCTCGATATTTTGGGAAATATCGCAGGAGAAAATACCATTTTTGTCGTTCCAAAATCGATCAAAACAATTAATGCAACGTGCGAACAGGTAAAGCGAGCACTTTATTTTAAAAATAAAAAATTGTGAGAATTCTATGTATAAATTTATTTTATTATTAACCATTTCTTGCCTTGGCATATGCACACCAATGCATGCCCTAGAAAAATCTTCTACGCTAGTTGTTGGAACTAATGCAGAATTTCCTCCTTTTACATTCATTTCCGATCGCGAAATTGTGGGATTCGATATCGACATGGCAAAAGAAGTAGCAAAGAGAATGAATAAGGAAATTGAAATCAAAGACATGTCCTTTGATGCATTACTTCCTTCCATCGCGCTGAATGACGTCGATATAATTGCTGCCGGCATGACCATTACAGAAGAAAGAGCAAAAAGAGCTTTATTTACAAAACCCTATCATCAAGGAGATCCTCTTGTAGTCGTACGATTACCTATGGAAGAATTTTCACTTAGCGGGAAAAACATAGGTGTTTGCGAAGGCTACACGCACGATCTATATCTTTCTACTATTCCAAATGTAACGCTAACGCGATTTTCTTTCTCACAAGACGGTTTTCTTGCACTGAAAACTGAGAGAATCGATGCTTTCGTCACTGCAAAGAGTGTTACTTTGCCGTTTTTTGAAAAAGAAAATCCAAAAAACTATCAGGTAGATATCCTGGAAGGAACTTCTGAAAACTGTGCAATGCTCGTTTCGAAAAAAGATCCCCAGCTCCTAAAAGATATTCAAGAGGCACTCGACGAAATGGAAAAAGATGGAACAATTTCATCTTTTAAAACAAAGTGGGGACTTTCATGATTGACTATGAACTCATGTGGTCGTCTTTGCCCTCTCTTTTACATGGCGCGTTTGTCACGATTCAAATCACGATATTTTCTGCATGCATTGGATATACATTAGGGATTGTTTTGGGACTTTTAGAAGATTGCAAGAACACAACTGTACAATCCCTTTTACGACTTTACGTCGGTATCATTCGTGGCACTCCCATGCTCATTCAGATCTTATTCATTTTTTTTGTCCTTCCACAAATTGGAATAAAGCTGAATCCGTTGTTTTCTTGCGTCCTTGCAATCGGTTTAAATAGCTCTGCCTATGTAAGTCAGATCATACGTTCCGGAATTCTTGCCATAGGACATGGGCAAAAAGAAGCAGCACAAACGCTTGGATTTACAAAACTTCAAACCATGCTGTACATCATTTTACCACAAGGTTTGAAAAATTCGTATTTTGCCCTTGGAAATGAACTCGTCACGTTAATTAAGGACTCAAGCCTTGCCTCAATTGTTGGGGTAATGGAACTTACAAAAGAAGGATCGATCATACGAAGTAGAACATACGATGCATTCAGCATACTTCTGATGGTCGCGATCCTTTATCTCGTTCTTACGAGTTTGGTTACTTTTTTTCTTGAACTCTATGCAAAAAGGAAGAAGCTCTATGCTCAAGGTGAAAAATCTATCTAAAAAAATTGGCAATGCATTTGCCTTACAAGGAGTAAACTTTTGTGCACAAAAAGGAGAGCTTTTACTTTTCCTGGGCCATTCCGGAGCTGGAAAATCGACCTTATTGCGAACCCTTTGCAATCTCGAAGACTATGAAGAGGGCGTCATCTCCTATAATGGACATTGCATAAATAACCACGTTGGCATGGTCTTTCAGCATTTCAATTTATTCGAGCACTTGACAGTTGAAAGAAACATAACGCTTCCTTTAGAAAAATGTCTCAAAAAAACTAAAAAAGAAGCAACGGAGACTGCTTTTTTTCTCTTAGATCAATATGGGCTTTTGGATAAGGCAAAAAATAGCGTTTTGACGCTTTCCGGAGGAGAAAAACAGCGACTTGCAATTGCAAGAACTTTAAGTTTAAACCCTCAGATTATTTGCTTTGATGAACCAACTTCTGCTTTAGACCCACTTTTGGCAACTCAAATACGAGGTACTCTTGAAGATTTATGCGAACAAGGCAAAATAGTTCTCGTTGCAACACACGACATGACACTTGCATCAAAACTTAAAAAGTACACTCTTCATTTTATGAAAAATGGATCCATCGTGGAATCTTGCAAAAGTGATGAGTTTTATAAAGATAAAGAAAGCTTTCCCTCGATGAGTTCTTTTCTTTCTTTGTGAAAATACTCTTCAGTACTACAATGAATTACTATACAATGAGTTTATATGACAGACACCCCATCAAAAATTCGTCTCCCCCCCCATTCAAAAGAATCGGAAATGATGGTTCTTGGATGTATGCTTACGAGCATAAATAGCCTCAATATTGCAGCGGATGCACTCGATGATTCTGAATTTTATTTTTCAGAACATAAACTCATTTTTCAATCCCTTAAAGAGGCATATAAAAGCGATAAGCCTGCTGACATTCACCTCATTGCAGAAGATCTAAAGAGGAAAAATCAACTCACCCAAATTGGTGGTGTCGCATACCTTACGACTCTTGCACAATATGCAGGAACCTCTGCCTATATCGAAGAATACGTCGAAATTGTAAAAGACAAGTCCATTTTGCGATGGATGATCGGAGCATGTCAAAAGGTAGAAAAAGCAGCTCTCGAGGATCCCAAAAACGTACAGTCTACACTCGACGATGCACAGCAGCTCTTTTATCAAATAGGACAGTCTGCACATTCAAAGGCAGGGCTTTTATTACACGAAATCCTTTCCGGAATAAAATCAAACTCAAAGCTTTCATTTGTAAAAGAACTCGAAGCACGACAAGAAGCCTACTTAAATAGAACAGACGACGATCCCGGAATTACGGGAATCCCCACGTTTTTTATCGATCTCGATAAAATGATAAATGGGTTGAATAAATCTCACCTCCTCATATTAGCAGCTCGCCCTGCAATGGGAAAAACAGCACTTGCCATAAACATCGCAGAAAATGTTGCTTTCAGGCACAAAACTACTGTAGGTGTATTTTCTTTAGAAATGACAGCAGAACAGCTCGTACATAGAATGGTCTGTTCTCAATCCGAAGTTGAGTCTGACAAAATTATTACCGGGTCATTGTCCCCTTTAGAATTTCAACGGGTAGTCGTCGCTGTAAATGAAATGCAACAGCATCAAATTATCATTGATGATCAACCAGGACTTAAAATCACAGATTTGCGAGCACGCGCAAGACGCATGAAAGAAACCCACGGAATCGGCCTTATCATCATCGACTACTTACAGCTTCTATCAGGTTCAGGTGCCTCTAAAAATGCAGAAAATCGTCAAAACGAAATTTCTGAAATCTCGAGGATGTTAAAAAATCTCGCTCGTGAACTCGACGTGCCAATTCTTTGCATCTCACAGCTTTCTCGAAAAGTCGAAGAACGGCAAGGCCATCGCCCCATGATGTCAGACTTAAGAGAATCAGGTTCTATAGAACAAGATGCCGACATCATCATGTTTTTACTTCGAAGAGAATACTATGACCCCCACGATCGGCCAGGACAAGCAGAGCTCATCGTTGCAAAGAACCGCCATGGATCTGTTGGCTCTGTTTTCTTAACCTATCGAAAAGAAATCGCACAGTTTGCAAACTTTTCCATGCAAAGTCAACAAGTACAGGGCATCCCTGATGAAGAAACGCAAAATGCTTTTAGTACCTTTGCTCCAGCAAATTAAATTATTTTATAATAAAATACACGTTATTCGTTGGAAAAACGTGTTAATTAACCACGTTTTTCCAACGAATAACGTGAAAATTCGCACATTTTTTGTAGGAATAGCTTGATTTCATTTTTACATAAGCATACGTTAAGGTCATGAAAAGAGATATATATGACCTCCTTGAAAAATGGAAACTTTTGGCTCGTCGCAAACCTTTAATATTAAACGGAGCCCGGCAAGTTGGAAAAACGTATGCTCTCAAGCATTTTGGAAGAACGTCTTACAAAAAGATTGCTTATCTGAATTTTGAAAGAGATGAAAACCTTGCTCAATATTTTGATCGAACGCTAGATCCAAAAGAGTTAATAAAAATTCTCAGCATTCACACAGAAGTAGATATAGTACCGGATCACACACTTTTAATTTTCGATGAAATCCAAGAATGTCCAAAAGCACTTAATAGTTTAAAGTACTTCTGCGAAGAAGCAAATGAATACCACGTGTGCGCTGCAGGTTCACTTTTAGGAGTAAAAATAGCTCAAGAAAAAGGGTTCCCCGTCGGTAAGGTAAACTTTCTAAATTTGTACCCTTTGACATTTTTCGAATTTCTCTCTGCAATAGGTCATGAAAAAACGAGAGGTTATCTGGAAGAATATCACACCTACGACCCCCTTTTGAACCCAATGCACGAAAAATTAATCCACTTATTGAAAGTGTATTTTTTTGTTGGTGGAATGCCTGAAGCTTGTGCTGAATATGCAAAGACTGAAAAATTAGATACTGTAAGAGAAATACAGCATGAAATCTTAAATGCATATGAAAAAGACTTTTCAAAACATGCTCCAACGCATGAGATAATGAAGATCACGACTGTCTGGAAACAGGTTCACCGCCAACTAGCAAAGGAAAATAAGAAATTTATTTTTGCAGCAATCAGAAAAAGTGCTCGAAGAAGGGACTACGAAGATGCTATCTGTTGGCTTTCTGATGCAGGGCTCATCCATAAAAGCCATCTCGCAGAATCTCCAAAATTTCCTCTTTCTGCCTATGCTGATTATTCAATATTCAAGATTTTTCTAATTGATGTGGGCTTACTCGGCGCTCAAAGCAATCTCAATCCTCGTACCATCATCGATGGAGATATCTTATTCACAGAGTTCAAAGGCGCACTTACAGAAAACTACGTAGCACAAGAACTGATCGCGAAAAACCACAAAGAGCTCTATTATTGGACTAGTGAAGGAACAGCAGAAGTTGGTTTCTTAATACAAGAAGACCATGAAATCTTTCCAATAGAGGTCAAATCAGGTATAAGTCAGAAAAAAAAGAGCCTTCTCGTTTACAAGCAAAAATATCCCTCATCAAAGCTCATTAGAACGAGCACAATGAATCTAAAACACGATGGGAATATCTACAATTACCCCCTTTATCTCATCTCGAGATTTCCTTTAAACCAAAGCTTTGCGTAGTATTTTCTCGAGCATTCTCAAAGGTGCAGTTGCCTCATTGTAAAGACCTTTGACTGGCATGTGAAAGGTTTGTTCAAGAACGTGTTGTCCAGAAAGCGCTGCATGAGATACTTGATCTGTATATACAATCCAGGTGCTTTGAGGGGGAAACCGAATTTCTTCTTGTGATACTGTTTCCTGATACTGTTTATTTTGCTTCATCGCATCGTGAATCTGGAGCATGTAATGATCATAGGGAGTTCTATAGTCTTTTGTAATTTTCAGTAATTTCAACAAATATGCAATTCCACTAAGAGGAGAGCTTGCATTCAGAGCAAACTTTTTTGCCACATCCTCAAAAGGCTCTCCAACTTTCCATACGCGAGGTTGCCCATTTTGGTTTATGTTTGTAAATACCCGTAATATTCGTTGACCTTTTGTCGGATTCGAGGGGAATGAATCGACGTGCAATAGCGTATCGTCCTTTTTATAAGAAGTTTTTCTATTCTTTATCTCAGCAGGACGAAAACTCGTTTTTGCTTGAATAAGAGTAGATGCATAATGAGGAATCAGGAATTCCAAAAAAGATTTACTATGGACTGCATAACGATTGAGCATGTCGCGTAATTTCATACTCTCAACTTCCGGGCAGATCGTCCCACGTACACTATCTTTTCGAATATCGTAACTAATATTTTTAGATTTAGGATCGAGAATGTTGGGAGTAAGAAATTGTATTTCTTGTTCCTGTAAGGGAAATGACAACTTTGGAAAATAGAGAACTTTTCCATTTTCCAACTCTTGTAAAGCTATTTTTTTATTCTCTTCAGAAATTGACCCATCCCATGTATCAATGTCAAACGTTACAAGTGATTTCATGATTTACCCTCAAACTTTTCACTGTATTTTATATTTTTTCCTCTTTACACTTCGTTGGGCATTTTTTAAAAGAGGCCTGATGCATACAACAATTTCGTCTTTATTATCATCGTTTTCAACTGCAAGAGACTTTTGCGCATCAAAGCTTCTTTCTTTTGTGAACCCTGCATTGAATTACAACAAAAATCCTCACCTCATGCAGATTTTTGCAAAAATGCGAAAAGAGCTTCTTGAAAGATGTACTGGAAATCGCATTTTTTTAAAAGGAAAGTCAGATGCAAGCATTGACACTGCGATTTTTAAAGGTTCGATCCATAAGGCAATTATCGTAAGCCTCGGAATGGGAAGATTTTACGAAGAGATGCCCTATTCAGAACGCCTCATTACATGTATACGATCTTATCTTGGCGATATAACAGTTGCATTCGTGAATAATCCTGGGATCATAGAAAGCACAGGACAACAAACGCCTTCCAACATTGGCTATAGTGTATATAAACTCTATAAACATCTCATAAACGAGGAAGGTTTTGACCCGGAAGATATCATATGCTATGGCCATTCAGATGGCGGCCTTCATGCTTTACTTGGCGCTTATAAAATCCAGGAGCTGTACCCCTTAAAAAGTATATCCTTGGTGTCAGATAGATCATATGAAGATATTTCATCAGTCATAAATCAGTTCATAGGTGGCGTTAAAGGGACTATTCTCTCTTCTTTATTTCGTATTTGTGGCTGGAAAGCACCTGCCGTAGATAAATTTACAGCTCTTAAAGGAAAAAAACTCGTCATCTATTCAACAAAAGATCCCGTCGTCGGAAAACCTTGCACTTTTCTTAATGCGTTAAAATTACGAGGTTACAAAGATTTTTCATCTATTAAATTGGACAATTCTGTTGTAAAATCATGTCCTTTTCCCTTTGTGGTCTTCAATGACGCTATTCATGCACAAAAAACTTGTACTCACCACAATAGAGCCTTTTCTCTGGAAGAAGGCAAAAAAATTTTTCAAGCAATCCATACTATCCTATTTCCAATTACACATTAATTTGATACAAGTTAAAAAGAAATAGGGCTTCTCATATGAAACGGACCAGTTTTTTTATCACTATTCTCTTGCTACTTGGAATCGGAACGTTTGGGTACTTTCATTCTGAAGAAGTAAACGACTTCTTACAATCGCAAACAGAATCAGAAGTTCAAACATTTGAACTTGGAACAACTTCTGACGCCATAATGAATGCAAATCAAAAAACATTGTTAAAAACCCCCTTACATACTTTTGGAAAGCAAGAACTCGTCTATGCACCCTATCTTCTTTTAGATGTGAAATACACTCAAGACAACAAAAAAACACAAGATGCAAAAGTTCTCTGGAGCCTTATCGATGGAGAAATGGTGCTAAACACTGCAAACTTTGAGACAACGCATGGACTTGAAGACTGCATTTTGAGCAATGCAAATGATGACGACTTTCGCATATTAAATGCCTTATCAAGAAAAGGAGGAGCTCTTCCAAAAGAAGCGCTTTCTATAGAAATGGGAATCGATCCGGATGTGTTGACCCAACAAATCGATACACTAAGAAAAAAACATCTCGTCACAGTACAACAAGACATCGTCCGCATTCATTTTCAAAATCTATTGACAAGACCAAATCCAAGTACTGTATTTTCTCATTACCTTGTCACAAGAAAAGCAACAAAACAAAATCAAATTCCAGAAGTATATTCAAAAAATCAAATCAAAAACGTAGCTAAAGCAGCCTTTGGCCAGGATCTTGCTTTTCGAAAAGAACAAATCGTCTTTGTTCCTGTGTTTGAAATCGAAATTCAAAATCCCGATGACTCCATTCGAAGAACCTATTGGAATGCTATTACAGGAAGAGAAATTTCATCGTTTAATGGGAAAATAAGTTGGTAATAGCCGAGACAAGAGAAGGGATTCCTTCTTGCGTAAGCGCTGAAATGCAATACATCTTCTTTTTGAGCATCGGATACTCCATTTTGAATTCTTCAATGTTCTTTTGAGCATCGAGAACGTCGCATTTATTGAGAACGATCAAAAATGGCCTTTGTTGAAGATCCATGCCATAGGACTCAAATTCGTTTTGCAGAATCGAATACACCGTTCCCAATGTTACCCCTTCAATACACGAGGCATCCAAAACGATAAGCAAGGCTTTTGTTCGTTCAATATGGCGTAAGAATTCTAATCCAAGGCCGCGATTTGCACTTGCACCATCAATAATTCCAGGGATATCTGCAATGATAATTTTATTGTTATCAACGTCTGTGAGAAAGCCGAGATTCGGCCGCAATGTCGTAAAGTGGTAATTTCCAATTTTAGGTCTTGCTTTTGTTATGCACGAAAGAAGAGTCGATTTGCCAACATTTGGAAACCCGACGAGTCCGACATCGGCAATCAATTTCAACTCGAGTTCCACCGATTTTACTTCACCTTCTTGACCCGGCGTTGCAATGTTGGGCGCCTGATTCGTAGGTGTTCGAAAATAGAAATTTCCAAAGCCACCAACTCCTCCCTGACAAATTACATATTCTTGGCCATGTTCACAAAGATCCTCATAAAGGATTTGAGATTCGGGATCTTTAACAAGAGTTCCACATGGAACTTTTAATATGAGCGTCTTTCCATTCCGGCCTTTTTTACAAGCTCCATTTCCATTCCTTCCATTTTCCGCAGCTATTTTCGATCGATTTTGAAACCACTCAAGAGAAGGCACGTTTTCATCGGCCTTGAGAATAATTGATCCACCTGTTCCACCATCGCCACCTGTAGGACCACCTTTGGGAATGTACTTTTCGCGACGCCAGGCGATGACGCCATTGCCGCCCTTTCCTGCTAAAAATTGTACTCGAACTTTATCTATAAACATATATGAGATTTTTTAAAATGAAAGTGCCATAAGAAGGTATCTTATGGCCTTTACTATGAAATTATGATTCGACGACGGGGACTATTGAAACGTACGTTCTTTCTGACTTGCGATAGGAAACAAATCCGTCCATCATTGCAAAAAGAGAATCGTCCTTTGCGCGTCTTACGAATTTGCCAGGGTGCCACTTTGTTCCTCGCTGGCGAACTAAAATGCTTCCTGTCGTTACAAACTGCCCTTCAGCAGCTTTAATTCCAAGGCGCTTTGATTCCGATTCGCGACCGTTTCGGCTAGAACCTTGACCTTTCTTGTGTGCCATCTTCTTTTAATCCTTTCTTATCCAACAATATCTACAATTTTTACTTGCGAGTATTTCTGGCGATGACCAAATTTTCGCACGTTATTTTTGCGACGTTTAAACTTCACAGAATGAATCTTTGGGCCTTTTACAACCTGTAAAAATTCTGCTTTAACTTTTGACCCTGCAACTTTCGGAACTCCTACTTTTGTTTGCCCGTTAGAATCTTGAACAAACAAAACATCGTTAAACTCGACTTGCTCTCCCGGCTGTTGCTTCAATAATTCAACGTGAATTATATCGCCTTTTTTTACGCGATACTGCTTGCTGCCAGTGCGAATAATTGCGTACATAATATCCTCTTTACGGATGAAATCTGATAGAAAAAGCGCTATGATACACGATGCCGCTTTTTTCTACAAGTGCAAAAGAAGGTCACCGGAATATCAAAATGGCCAGAACTGGAATCGAACCAGCGACACAAGGATTTTCAGTCCTCCGCTCTACCGACTGAGCTATCTGGCCAAAATGCTAAACGTTCCATTAAATTCGGAAACTGCAATTAACTTAAAGTGAAATGCTTTTTCTTTCAAGAGGCAAATGTAAAATTTAGAAAAAAGTATCATTTCGATGGCAAAATAGGCTTTGAACTTGAAAGATCTATTAGGTCTTTCATTATGTTCTCAGCTTCTTCTAGCTGTAATTTTGAAATTATCTTTTCAAGCTCTACTTCAGAATAGTGAACATCTTGAACTTTACCACTTTGATTTATGGTAAAATCGTGCTGTCCTGATAAAAGCTCAGAGTAAAATCGGTCTTTTTTTAGACGTTCTGCACTCAGTTTTTTGAGCTCCGGGATCCATCTTCGAAATCGATCATCCTTTTTTTGCAAAAAGGGGATATAATATTGTTCGTACCACCCTTTTTCAGAACCCGAGACATCTTGTAAGGCATCTTTGAACGTAGGTGATATAGAAGAGG
This sequence comes from Parachlamydiales bacterium, assembly GCA_039806815.1. Classification (GTDB taxonomy): domain Bacteria; phylum Chlamydiota; class Chlamydiia; order Chlamydiales; family FEN-1388; genus JBDHQC01. Next base: position 31,153 of record JBDHQC010000001.1, on the reverse strand, counting down.
CTCCCATGTGATTCGGAAGAAATTCCTCTCCGATTTTACTTTGCGCATAAATGGATGGAACGACGATATCAGCTTTGACTCCCTGAAGTTGAGGAGATGCCCCTGAAACTGTATAATACGTTCCAACAGTGACTTTAAAGTAAGAATCTTGATTTTGTTTTTCGTCAGTCACAGTTTGTGTCTGAATAGATCCCTTCCCATACGTATGTTCATCCCCGACAATTATGGCAACGCCGTAATCCTTCAAGGCAAGCGCTACTATTTCTGCAGCAGATGCAGTGAGCTTCGATGTTAAAATAATAACAGGACCGTTAAATAAGACGCTCGGATCTAAATCCCTGAAGTATTGCGTACTTCCGTTTGAGTATTTTGCAGCGACGATCACTCCACTCTTAATAAAAAGACCTGCGACTTTTACTGCTTGCATTAAAAATCCACCTCGATTGTCCCGGAGATCTAAAATTAAGCCTTTTACAGCACCTTTCTTTGAAAGATCTTCATAGGCTTTTATTACATCGCTTTCACTCGTTATGCCATTTTCATTCTGGTAAAATGAATGAAGCCCGATTATTCCTATAATGCCAGAATGGATGCGCACGAAGGATGAATCAACCCTTCCTTCTTGCAAGATGACGTCTTGTCTTTCGAGCTTGATTCTGATAGGAATTTGCACTTTTTTGCCATTTTGTTCTTCTGTACGACTCAACTCTAAATTGACATACGTTCCTTTTTGCCCTGTCAAAAGAGCATTTACAGCATCTAAAGAAAGTCCTTCGACTTTTTTGTTGTCGATTGAAACGAGTAAATCTCCTTGTGAAATTTTCCCATTTTGTGCTGCTGGACTTCTAGGAACAAGATCTCGAACGTAAAAAAAAGAATCGCGCTCTTCAATCACAAGGCCAATCCCGACGTATTCTTTTTCGAGCTTTTGCCTCAGCATGCGGGCCTGGATAGGATCCATAAAAGAAGAATGAGCATCGAGACTTTCTGTCATCGCCTGAAGAATTTGAAAAGCAAAGGCTTCATTTTTTGCAGTTTTTTCGAACTTATGACCATTTCGATCGACGAAGAGATAGGTGTTTTCAAATTCTTCTATTGTATTTTCAATATCTTGAAATGCTTTTTGAGGATCTTTCGGAACAGCTTTTCCCATCGATTTTACGTATAGAGCAATGAGGAAATCTCTTTGACGAGATATCAAGTTATTTTCTGAATTTGCAAAAGAATTTCTATACATTTGCATGTCTGGAGTTTGTTTTGAAATTTGACTCGTCAAATCAGAAAGGTTCTTTTGAAGAAGATTTTTACGAATTTTACGTGCCCGGTCTATTGCTTGCTGAAAGAGCCCATCGAGATTTTCAAATACTGTGTACTTATTTTGCTCATACTCTCTTACATATTGCTTCAATTGACTTTTCGGACTTTCGATATAAGGATGAACCTCCATTTGCAAAAGATAAACGTGATTGATGTCAAAATTTTCAATGAAATCCTGAATTGTCTTTTGCATTAAAGTCTCTGTCATGCTCTTTTGCGATACATGATGGCTAAAAATTTCGTCCATTTTCGCATGGATCGATTCTAAGGAAACGCATTCTGAAGTTTGCGCCTCGACACTTTCTAGAGAAAGAAAGCCCAAATGAAGAAAAATCAGGAAAAAGAACGACCAAAAATACTGCATAAAAATCCAAGTTCTGTAACATTTCTGAGATATCACGAACTTTAGACTTTAGCAATATGCAAAATTATGTACACCTCGATAATTTTCAAGGCCCTCTTGATCTTTTAGTTTTATTGGTCCAAAGATATGAACTCGATCCATTCGAAATACAACTAAAAACCATCGTAGAACAGTTTACAAAATCATCCATTGAAAATGGGGTAGACCTCATCGAAAACCTTTCTCAACTCATTTATTTAAAAAGCGCAAGACTTTTACCAACGCCGTCGGAAGTTGAATTACTCGAACACACCCAAGACCTTCAGCCTTCTGATTTTGCTTTGGGACTTTTAGAATATAATGCTTTTTTTCAAATAGCCCAAACGCTCGTTGCCAAACAAGAACTTACTGAACAATGCCACTTCCGAGGAGTTCAAGACGTTGAGCCAGATCAACTTTCCAAAAGACATATGCACCTAAAGCCTGTGTCATTAGAACTCTTTAGCACTATTTTTTTTACTTTATTGAAGAATCAGTCGCCAAATCTCATAAAAGTAACTCAAGAGACTTGGACTGTTAAAAAAGGAATTGCAGTATTAAAAAATCACCTCGAAAACGGACCTTTTCCAATAAAAGATCTTTTTTCTTTAGAAAAAACAAAACATGAGCTAATTATTCTTTTCTTAGCAATCTTGGAATTAATGAAAAGCCAAGATATATTCGTTGTAACAATGAAGGACAGCTCTGAAATATATCTAACAAATGAATTATGAACCTTTTTGAAATTAAATCTATAGTAGAAGCTCTATTATTTTCTTCTAAAGAAGAGATACCCTTTGAAAAACTACGACAAATTATTGCAAGCACACACGATGTGTCAAATCAGGATTTGAAAGCTGTCCTTATAGAACTGAAAAGAGAATATGAACTTCAAGGAAAAGCTTTTCGCCTGGAAGAATCTCCTCTTGGATATATTTTGAAAACTCTAAATCAATACCATCCCTACATCTTACAACTTCACGGACACACAAGACAAGAAAGGTTAAGTCAGGCCTCATTAGAAACACTTGCAATCATTGCCTATAAACAACCAATTACAAGGCTGGAAATCGAGCAAATCAGAGGAGTCGATTGTTCCGGTGTCCTCATAAGTCTTCAAGAAAAAGAGCTCATCGATGTACACGGAGTCCGAGAAACTCTAGGACGACCAAAAACATTTGTTACGACAAAAGAGTTCTTACGACAATTCGGGCTTAATTCAATTCAAGATTTACCTCATTGGAATACCGCAAAGTAAGAAATAATCTTTGTAATTAAGAGAGAATAATGTTACCATAGGGGGTGTTTTTGCAAAAAGGCATCTCATTAGGGCTGCAGCTTGCATTATAAAAAATGGAGAAAATGGTACATGCCATCAATTAGTCAATTGGTTCGACAAGGCCGAAAACAGAAAAAAGTAAAAAGCAAATCACCTGCGCTCAAATCTTGTCCGCAGAAAAGAGGCGTCTGTCTACAAGTAAAGACAAAAACGCCAAAAAAACCGAATTCAGCATTGCGTAAAGTAGCCTGGGTACGTCTTTCAACAGGGCAAGAAGTCATCGCATATGTTGGCGGTATCGGTCACAATCTTCAGGAACATAGCATCGTGCTCGTTCGCGGTGGAAAAGTAAAAGACCTTCCCGGTGTGCGCTATCACATCGTTCGTGGAGTTCTCGACTGTGCGCCTGTAAAAGACCGTAAACAAGGAAGATCGAAATATGGGGCAAAACGCCCTAAGTAGCCTTAGGATACTCGAAGAAATGACGTATCCTGGTGCAAAATGCGCGTTTTTGAAAAAAAGCTCGTTTTTTGTCCCGACTCTGCAAATTCTTGCAAGTCAGTGAATACTTTCGTTCTTTCCCATCGTGAATAGCATAAAGCTATTTAAATCCTCTATTGCATAGCACATATGAAATAGGGAATACACTCTGAAAATTGTACTAATCCGATTCATTTTCGGATTACTTTTTTGAAATTTTGAGGAAAGTATGTCAAGAAGACGTCGAGCAGTAACACGAACAATAGATCCAGATCCGATCTTTGGAAGTTTCGTGCTTGCAAAATTTATTAACAAAGTGATGATAGGTGGCAAAAAGTCAACGGCACGAAGAATTGTCTACGATGCCATTAACGACTTTGCAAAACGAGTAAAATCAGATAACCCACTTGAGGCTTTTGAACAAGCACTCGAAAATGCCAAACCTTCTATTGAGGTGAAATCTCGTAGAATTGGTGGTGCTACATATCAGGTTCCTGTCGAAATACCTGAGAATCGTCAGCTCTCTTTAGCTATGCGCTGGATTATTAGCAATTCTCGTACAAAGCCAGGAAAATCCATGCAAGAAGGGCTCAGTTCTGAGCTTTGTGATTGCTTCAATAACCAAGGAGCAACAATAAAGAAAAAAGACGACACCCACAGAATGGCAGAAGCAAATAAAGCTTTTGCTCATTACAAGTGGTAAAGTAAGGCAGTAAACATGGCAGAAGATTTAAGACATTTAAGAAATATCGGTATCATGGCCCACATCGATGCCGGGAAAACTACAACAACAGAACGCATCCTGTATTACACAGGAAGGACGCATAAAATTGGCGAAGTTCACGAAGGCGCAGCTACGATGGACTGGATGCCTCAAGAGCAAGAGCGCGGCATCACGATTACCTCTGCTGCAACTTGCGTTCATTGGAAAAATGAGCGAATCAACATTATCGACACTCCAGGACACGTCGATTTTACAATCGAAGTCGAACGCTCACTTCGCGTTCTCGATGGTGCATGCGCAGTATTCTGTGCTGTATCCGGCGTAGAACCACAATCTGAAACCGTATGGCGTCAGGCAGACAAGTATGGCGTACCGCGAATTGCATTCGTCAATAAAATGGATAGAACCGGAGCGAATTTTTTTGATGCACTCGAAAGCATTCGCGAAAAACTCGGTGCTAATGCATTTGCAGTTCAGTGCCCTATTGGATCTGAAAGTGAATTCAAAGGCATGGTAGACTTACTTCGAATGAAAGCCTACATATTCCACGAAGAAACACTTGGAGCTGAATGGGAAGAACAAGAGATTCCTCGAGACCTCGTCGAAAAGTGCAAAGCCCTTCGCCACGAACTCTTAGAAGAACTTGCAACTATTGATGAAAGTAATGAAACATTCATGCATAAGGTTTTAGAAAACCCGGACGCAATTACATCTGAAGAAATAACTCCGATTATTCGAAAAGCTGTTTGCACAAACAAAATGATTGCAGTTCTTTGTGGCAGTGCATTCAAAAACAAAGGCGTACAACAACTTCTCGATGCTATTGTCGACTGGCTTCCTTCTCCGATCGATCGCGGTGAAGTAAAAGCGCACAATCTCAAACAAGAAGGTGACATCATTTTAAAACCGGAAACGGATCAACCGTTTGCAGCCCTTGCATTTAAAATTATGTCAGACCCTTATGTTGGAAGAATCACCTATATGAGAATTTACAGCGGAGCCCTTGAAAAGGGAACAACACTATTAAATTCTACAAAAGACACAAAAGAACGCGTTTCGAGAATTTTGCGCATGCACGCAAACCAAAGAGAAGAGCTTGAAAGAGCAGAAGCAGGTGACATCGTCGCTTGTGTCGGCCTCAAAAAAGCAACTACGGGAGATACGCTCTGTAACCCCGATATGCCTCTTTCTTTGGAACGAATGGAATTCCCAGAACCTGTTATCTCCATGGCCATTGAACCTAAGTCAAAAGCAGATCGCGAAAAACTTGCTTTTGCACTTTCTTCCCTTGCCGACGAAGATCCTACGTTCCGGATTAACACGAACGAAGAAACGGGACAGACGATCATTTCAGGAATGGGTGAACTCCACCTTGAAATTATCTATGACCGAATGATGCGAGAATTTAACGTCGAAGCAACTGTTGGAAAACCACAAGTTGCCTACAAAGAAACGATTTTTACTCCTGGCTCTGCACAAACAAAGTTTGTAAAGCAAAGTGGTGGACGCGGACAATACGCTCACGTCGAGATCGAAATCGAACCGAACGAGCGTGGAAAAGGCAATGAAATTGTCTCAAAAATTGTCGGTGGCGTTATCCCACGCGAATACATTCCTGCTGTTATAAAAGGAATCGAAGAAGGTCTGACCACAGGAGTCGTCGCAGGATATCCACTCGTCGACACCAAGGTGTCTATCGTTTTTGGATCGTACCACGAAGTTGACTCAAGTGAACTTGCGTTTAAGATTTGTGGCGCGATGGCAATTAAAGAAGCTGCAAAAAAAGCAAGCCCATCGATTCTCGAACCAATAATGCGCGTTGATGTAATATCTCCGGAACTTTGTATTGGAGATGTATTAGGCGACTTAAATCGCCGACGTGGACGCATTCTTGGTCAAGATGCCATGAAAGGTGGAACACAGATTGTGCACGCACACGTTCCTTTAAGCGAAATGTTCGGTTATTCAACTACGTTGAGATCGTTATCGTCAGGACGCGCCGCATATACGATGGAGCCTGATCACTTTGAAAAAGCTCCTCAAAAAGTTCTAGAAGCAATTACGAAGAAGTAGAGATATTTATGGCAAAGCAAGAAAAAATTCCAGCAAAGCAAGAAAAACAGCCGAAAGCTGCAAAACAAAAAATCCGCATCAGACTAAAGGCATATGATCAGCGCCTCTTAGATCGCTCGGTGCAGGATATTGTAGAGACTGCAAAAAGAACAGGAGCTGCAATCGTCGGCCCGATTCCTCTTCCAACGAGAAGAGAGATCTATACAGTCCTTCGTTCGCCTAACATCGATCGAAAATCTCGCGAGCAATTTGAAATGCGCACGCACAAAAGACTCGTCGAAATTTTAAATCCTACCGGAAAAACAATCGATGCTTTGAAAACATTGACACTTCCTGCAGGTGTCGATATTAAAATTAGAGCAGCTTAAAATAGTTGCAAGCTTTAAAGGCTTTCTCGAAGTTTTGAGAAAGCCTTTTTCATCTCTTTTTTTTACCTTCTTTTTGACTATGCATGCAAAGAACCTTTCCCTCAACTTTCAAAGTTCATTTTCCGAAGATCTATCAATATTTTATTCTCCATCACAAGCGCACAGTGTCTTTGTTTCTTTTCAAGCAATTAACAAAGTGTATTTTCGTTTAGTAAGACAAGATATGCCAGACATTGCGTTGCGATGTCAAACTATACGAAAACTTACTTCTTCTTATTCTAACGTTACCGATTGCATGAAAAGACTAACTTCTGCCTGTGAGCTTCTTTTTGGCATCTATGATAAATACACAAATACAGCTCTTCACTTTGCAACAGTGATACAATCACAACCTCTTATGAAGTTTCTCCTTGCCATGGGTTTTAATCCAAACCAAGGAAACTGCGTAAACAACACATGCCTTCACTTGGCAATAGGAGGAAAAAATGAAAAAGCAGTAGAGCTTTTATTACAACACAAGGCGCATCTTTTGTGTCGTAATAACAACGGTTCTACCCCATTAGAAAAAGCTTTTATCCTTAAAGCAGATGCTATTGCAAAATGTATTCTTTCAAGAATTTCATCACTTGACAAAGGAATATTTAAACATCGTCAATTTGCAATTTTACATAGTTTGATTTTAGACAATAATTTTTGCTTATTTGAATTAGCCATATCCAAAACGGGAAAAAATCACACAGATGAATATGGAAGAACTCTTTTGTATCATGCAATTATGGAGGAAAGAACAAAAATGAAAAAGGCCCTTGAAGCACAGGGACATACAAAATTATTCCAATTTACCATTAAAAAAAACTATTGGGATACTATTCTTTTTCATTTTGTTGGAAAAAGGAGCATTCCTTTACTCGCTCCTACTTTTGATCAAAACGCCGGGGGAAATGTTCCTTGTCTGTACTTACCTCTTGCGGAAACCTGGAAATCGTTTATAGAAAAAGTTGATCAAAACCCTTTGATTTTTTCAAAAAACCCTACTGCATTTAAAAGATCAAAATCATATCTGAAGAAATTTGCTTTTGCCGTTGAACTTGCAGCGACTCTACCATCTGCAAAAAAAATGCACGAGCTCATTAAGACACAAAATGGGCCATTTTTTATCCCATGTGGCTGGGATGAACATTCCATGGTTTTAGGAATTGATTCTCCATATATATATTGGGCAAATCGTGGAGAACAGGCAGAAATTCACGTAAGTAATCTGGAGATTTGTCTTTTTAATCCAGATAATCTGACAGAAAGACTTATCCAAAAAATAATGGACATGTCCCGACTTCCCTATCATTTGAGTAATCGATTTTTAACAATCAACCTCAAAAAAATTCTCGAGTGTAGGACATCAAATCGCATTACACAAATTTCTTCAAAATTGGAAACCAAACCTCACAAAAAATCCACATGTGTTATTTCGAATGGAAAACTCTGTTATTTAGGGGGAACGGCAATTGGAAGACTTCGCAACAAAATCTTTCTTCAAGATTCCGAAATACTTCCATTTTATAAAGCTTTTACAGCTCATATGAGAGAAGTAATCCTTCTCAAGTCAAAAAGAAAGTAGAATGCGATTTCCGTGATTTTTTTTGAAACCTCTATTGTCTTTTTTTACTCTTCGCAATCGCGTTGGTTTACTTTCCAAACCGCTTGCTGCAACAGCTGTGACATAGAGCTTTTTGTTAATCTTTTTAATACCTTTAAATTCTTTATTATATGTCAAAGGATCTGTACTTCGTATCGTTTGAAGTAACTTTTTATCAAAATAAATGTTGTATGAATGAACGTCATATGACGAACTTTTTTTCCACCCTATAAGAAGAGGAGTGTTCTTCAAACTTTTATCCTGCTTTCTTTTTTTGATAACGCCATAAAATTTGCTAGGTTTTTTTGGCCGTCGAGGGATTGTATACCGAAAAGTACTCGATTCGGCATTTTTAGAGGGGCCACTATTAGTGATGACTGAGACTAGAGTCTTCCCTTTTGGACTAGGAGGCACTTTTGCAAGGAGCATAGTAGGAGAAAGAACTTTGAAATTGAGTATTTTTTTGTCGCCAAAAAGAACATGCTTTACATTGACAAAATGATATCCTGTTATTTCAACCACACCTCCTCCTTGAATATAACTGTAGTCAGGAGTTACATAAGAAACAATTGCTTGAGGAAACCAGTTTGTTGCTTCTATGCATGTCTTCGTAAGATTATTCCATAGCATAATTGCAGCACCTTGTGGATTTACTGAAAGCACCGGAGATGTAGAAGATTCCATGGCATTGGAAATATTTATAGGCTCTGACCAATGTACTCCATTCCGACAGATTGCAACCTGGATCGCAACTCCTTTTTCCAAAGATACATCCCATGAAACAATTGCATTTTCGTTCCCATCTATTGCAATTTTGGGATTATAGGCATACCCATGACTATTTGAAATAGTGACCGGCTCTGACCAATGTTGTTCTTTTTTTAGGCGTGCCGACTGAATGATCACATCAGATGCTCTTCGATTTGACCACACTGCCGTTATAGTTGCAAATCTATCCTGTGCAACTGCAACGCCAAAAGGCTCTTCGGCATGAGATGATATTGTAATGGGATTTGACCATGTATGTCCATACTCAAGGATCGCAGATTGAATAGATGTTCTATTTTCGTTTGAACTTTCCCAAAAAGCATGTGCATCTCCATAGCTATCTATCAGAATCTGAGGATGGTATGAATCAGAGTTTACATCAGATATTGCTACAGACGGCTGCCATTCTTTCCTATGAAAGTGCCTGGATGCATATATTTGCTGCTTGTCATTTCTTACTTGAAAAACGACTACGGCATTTCCTAAAGAGTCCATAGCTACTTGTGGATTTAAAGAGTCAATTCCTCTTGGAGAAATATCAATCGGAGCAATCCAAACTTTATCACTTGTAAGACTTGCAACTTGAACGACTCCATTTCGTGACCATACGACTATTGCCTTTCCCATTGGATCCATTACGACTTTAGGATCTTGGGCATTTTCTCCTGGCATGGATAAATTTTGAGGATCAGACCAACGTGCAGGAAATGTACAATAAGATCCTTGTACGATATAATTTGCTCCATCATATCCAATCCATACGCATACAGCATCACCTTGTGGATTAACTGCAAGCTTTGGCATACGAGCATCTATTCCTGGAGTTGAAATGGCATAAGAATCAGACCAAGTGCCACCATAAGGAGCACCTCGAGATTTAATAATCGCTGTGGCGCCATTTGATTCTTCCCAGACAGATATGGAATTTCCAAAGTGATCGATTCCGGCATCCGGTTTATTTGAATATGATGAAGATAGTGCTTCTGGTTTGCTAAAAGCTGCATTTAGCGATGTTGATACAAATAGCAATAGCGATATGTAAAAGAAACTAATCATCATCATTCTCCTTCCCTAAGACAAATGCAAGAAAGGAGAATGAAGAAATCGAGTTATAATTTCAATTACAATTTTTACCAATACTGCTGTTGAGAAGGGTTGGTTTGCTCAACATGCATCTGTTTTCCAACCACTTTGTCGTGTTCGACGGTAATAGTATATTTGCGAAAGAGTTCGCGATCTTCAGGCATTGGAATTCTTTCTATGTAAATGTACTCTTGTCGATGATCTCCCAAGTCATTTACTTCATAGGGACGGCCTATCATAAATTGTACGTCGGCAATGTTTTGTCCCATGTAAATTTCTTGAAATGTTTGATAGTTCATCATCTTTCCTCGAGCACACGCACAAAGTAAGATGAGCCCACACAGGGCAATGAGGATATTACTTTTCATATTTTTGCTCTTCTTCTTGTATTCCGTATGGTCTATTCCACAATTTTGCATGTATGATCGTACGTGCTTGATCACACGATAGATATTCTGCATGTAAAAGATATTCATCATCTTGTATTTTCTCGTACACTTCGTATCCTTCGAACACCCCAGGTTTTCGAAACTCCCAAGCGATCACGTTGTCATCAATAACACCATTTCCCTGAAACGTACCCAAAAGTTCATTTTGAAGGATTATCTGAAATGAATAGGGGTCTTTTTTGCAGATGGTAAAATGATTTGTAATGCGATCTTGAGCTACGATTTCGACAATTTGCGTAGCATGGATGTTGCTTGCGTAGTTGTGACATGTCCAGCGAGTGCGAAAATATAAGATATCGGGAGTCATATTAAAAGTAACTTGACCTGAACCTTGCCATGAGCCTTCTTCTAATAGAGTATGCTTATACATTAGAACATAAACCTTCTTGCATAAATGCTTTGTAATATCCCAAGTGCAATCATTGTACTAATCACAGAGGATCCCCCGTATGTTACGAGTAACAATGGAACGCCAGTAATAGGCAGCAATCCACACATCATTCCCGTATTGACACAAACGTGTACTGCTATCATCACACTTATTCCTGCGGCCAAGAGCCTTCCAAAGAGGTCTTGTGCGACACATGTCACCTGAAAGCTACAATAGACTAACGAATAAAAAAGCACGAGGACAAATAAAAGCCCAACAAAACCAAATTCTTCCCCAAAAGCAGTAAAAACAGAATCTGTAAAAGGGGCAGGTAACGACCCTCCTTTTGAATATTCGCTTGAATGCCAACCAACTCCTGTAAGCCCACCTATTGCAATCGCCGTCATCGCCGCTTTTTGATGATGTGTGTCCGGATTCAACCGTTCATACTGATATTCTTTTATAAAATTTAACGCAAATGGCTTTGCTTCTTCGTGAGAAACTAGACCAGAAAAAAATAAAAACACGATAAAAAGGGCAATAGTTCCAATACCCGAAAGGATTCGCACAATTGTTGTGCGAAGATTTCCGAAATAAAACATCACAAGAACTATCGGAAACAAAACAAGACTTGATCCCAAATCTGGCTGTTTGAGAATTAAGATGAAAGGAAGGAAAGCAAGGAAAAGACCACCTAGTGCTGTTGACATGCGATGCACGGCAAAAGAACGGCGATCTAAATACCAACTTAAGGTGATAACTAAAGATAGTTTTGCATATTCAGAGGGTTGCAAATTGTGATTAATAAAAGGAACTTTATACCATCGATGAACTCTTTGAATTGGATCTGAAAAAAATAAACCGACCAATGAAATAAGGCATGCTATATAAATAAACGGGGCCCATTTTTGCAAAATTTTGTAATCTAATCCTGCGAAGAAAAAAAAGCAAATCCACCCGATAATGAATGATTTTATTTGAACTTGAACGAGTTTATTTGAAAAAAAATCCGGGATCTTTTCTACTTGAAGATCGTATGAGTAAGAAGAAATAATCATAAGGCTGATCACCATTAATAACAACATAATGACGATTTGACGAAGATCAATTCTTCGCAAATACACACAACTCCACATCGCAACTTCGCCTTCGTTATATCTTGAACTCAAAAAAAATAGTAAGCCTTAACAATAAAAAAACAGGCTATTTTCTCATATGCAAATCACCTACCTTTCAAAAGATTCTGTAGACTCTACACTCGAGTGGGCAAAAAGATCACATCGAGATTTTTTACCAAACCATCTCTATGCTTTTTCTTGCAAAGAACAAACAAAAGGACAAGGCCGTTTTGGAAAAACTTGGCATTCGCCTTTTGGCAAAAACATTTATGCAAGTTATGCATTCATGGAATCGGTTATCATTGTTCCGACTTTTGCCTATGCGCAAAAAACAGCGCTCACTCTTGAATCACTTTTGAAATCATATCATATTCCTGCTCGCATCAAGTGGCCAAATGACCTCATCGTGGATAACAAAAAAATTGCAGGAATACTGGTATCTGTCTTTGAAGCAGAAAAAAAGCGCATAATTGTTATCTCTTTTGGATTGAACGTAAATCTCGATAAAACAGATCTACCAAACATCGATCAAGTTGCGACTTCTATGCAACTTGAAACAGGTCAACAATATAATGTCGATGATATTTATGAGAAACTGTCAAAGTCAATTGCTCATGATATAGAACAATTAAAAAAAGAAGGGCCTATTAGTATTGCAAAAGAATGGCAAAAAAAAGTTGCATGGATTGTTGATGACACAAGAAAAATAAAGACAAACACTAAAACGTTCACGGGGAAAATACTCTCTATAGAGTCTGATGGCTCTATCTATGTACAACAAGATCGCGATACTATTATTAAAGTAAATAGTTGCAACGTGATGGAATAAAAAATAATTACTTTTTAAGGAGATTTATCTATGCAGCAGCAAGTATCACCTGTTGGAGCCCCACTTATTTATTTTATTGGGTTTCAAACTCCCGGCACTACAACAGAAATCACAATTCCACAACAAGTAATAAGAATTCCTCCCGTTCTACAAGATTCACAACAAGTTGAAACAGAGGCTTTGAGCCCTCGAAGAGAAAAAACGCATAAAGTGAAAAAGGAAAAAAAAGAAAAAAAGGGACGAAAAAGAAGTGAATCAAACCCCCCTCAGGTCAGCGATCTAGAAAAAGTTACAGAAGATACCATTAATGTCTTTTCTAAAGCAGCAGAAAAAGGAGAAACTAAACCGAAAAAACCAAAACGCATCCGCAGCATCACACCTCCCATAGGACATGAAAAACAAGTAAAGAAAGCTCCACCAGATATACGTTATATTCCTCCTCTTACCCTAATGCAACCACAGCATGGCTCTGGCATAACTTTGCCATCAAAAGGAGATAATGAGCCCAGCTCTCCTCGTCAAAGCACAAGCCCAAAGGACAAAGAAGGCCATCTTTTTCATAGGACAAGAGTAAAATCACAGCGTGGGATTTATCCCTTGAAAAAAATTGAATCGGTTGATTCTGGTCTGCATCATAAAAAAGCACCGTATCCTTATGGACTTCCTCCAATACCTTTCGGAAGAGAAGACCAAACATCCCCAAGGAAAGGCCTTGTTCAGCTCATTGAATTGCCATTATCTACTATTTTTAGAGATATTCATGACCATAAGATATGTACATTTGAGCGAGAGAACTTAGCACTTTGCCGAAAAATTGATGTTCTTCTTCATATGAACCTTTCATCTAAACAGTATCTCGATGAAATCTTTGACGTTTTTCAAAAGGAAATCTGTCACGAAGGGAGGGCAGGAGCAAATATAAGCTATGCTTGGCCATATATTATGCAGAAACTGAGGGTTGTCGTTCCCCAAAAGAAAGAACGAATCTCTTTCATAATCGAAATGATTAATCGCTCAGGGAAAGTGATAAATGTATCTTCCCCTTTTCGCGATGATTCGGCCGGTATTTCTTTATATGTCGCATTTACAAAAGATCGCCTGGCAAACATTTTTTCAAAGGGGTGTTTTATAAAATGCGCCTTAATGGCAATTAGTAATTCAAATGAACCGGATTCGAAAAATAACTCTAGAGAAATAAATAAGCGAATGGATCGCATAGTAGTTTCGTTTCTTAAAAATCTTTCAAAGATGTTTAAGAAAATCAAAAAAGATGCCATCCCAAAGACTTTCAGAGCTTTAAACCAGTGCATCTTAGATAATATTCAAAAAAATGCACCGTCTCCTACTACGAATCCTCAATATGTTTTGCTCGAAAGATTTATCTTACGAATCATCACCCCAGAATTGTTAGATCTGAACTTCCATTTTAAAGAAAAGCAAATTCCTGGATTTGAACCTGTCACAACAGACTTGTTGCAAATGGCTGTAAAAACTCAAAAAATAATGTCAAACATTGAACAGTTTGATGGATCTAAGAAAGTAAAAAAATACTTAGATAACATTCAAAAATTTCTCCTGACTCCTCCTCAGGAATTAGACTCTGAGTCTAGTCCAGATGAAGCTATAGCAATTAAAAGCCCTCGTGAAAGACTTGGAAAAGCTGCAGAAGACTCTGTGAGAAATATAAAAGATATGTTTTCTCATATGACTATTGGGAAAGATAAGGAAAAAGAAGACAATTAATAAGGTACAATTATGCATGAAGTCCCAAGAATAACGTTTGATAATATGAATGCATCTCAAAGCTCTGACGAGGATTCTTCTGAAGATGAAAAAGATACTATTTCGAACTTTGGACTGAGTCCTCGTGGGAGGAATGAGAGATATCTAATCGAACAAAAAAATAAACGAAAACATCCCATTCAAACAGCTTCTCTTCGCAATGTCACTCAAGAAACTGAAAGGGCAGGGAACAATGCCCTTTCAGAGCCCCCACGAAGAAAAAAGCGAGCATCCTCACTCATAGGACGAATGTTTTTAAGAAAAGATGGAACTGAAAAAGGATCAGGAACCACCTCTGAAAAACCTAAGTTCACATTTCCAAGTTTTTTCCCAAGATATAAAAAGGAGATAGAATTGCCTCTTCCTATTTTACGAAGAGGGGCTTCAGTAGATTCCGGAATGACTGCAAGAGTTCAGCAAAAAGAAAAGTCTTCTCTCCAAATGGATGAGAAAGAAAAAGAGCTTCCTTCTTCTGAAGAAGAAAGAATACCACTACAAAAAGAAGAAATTTTTTCAGAACTGCTTGCTTTTGTTTTACTTTCAAGGCAGCTGGATTCATTGTACGAGACGATATATGCAAATCGGTTTAAACCGTTTACAGAAGAAAATGCACCATTGCGAAAAGAGCTGTCATCCAGGATCAAATCCATACGTCATCGAAAAGATTTTGATTCCATGTATGTATTTCTAGAAAATGAAATTGAAAATCTTCCTTGTACTGATTCTTTAGTCTTAAGCATAGTTGAAAGCCTTTCCAAAAAAAAAGTAAGCCCCTTTATTTGCAGAATGATCAAACGATCGATTGATACAGCTCATAGAGCGTGCGAAAATTCAGAAATAAAAGCAAAGCTTCTGGGAAAAATTATATACGAAGCAAAATGCCCCCCAGGATTTACCTTATTTTATGAATTCATAAACTCTGATCTTGAACGACTATTTTCAAGACGTGGTGAATTTACTATGTGCGCATTGAACGCCATAGTTGTTTATGATCTTCAAGAAGAAAAAGAAAAACGCTTTGAGCTTTTAGCCTATCGATTTTTAGAAAATCTTGCAGAACTTTTATCAAACACACTTCAGCAGAGAACAAAAGACATTGTAGCCTTAGGATCGTATTTCAATCACAAAATTGAACAACTGTGCAAAACGTTAAACGTTCCTGATAGAAATTATTTTCTCAAAGCAATTTTTTCTCGCATAATACTTCCCGAAATCCTACTTCTTGTAAGTTATATATTCGAAAAACAACTCTTGCCATACATGCCAATTGCCGAAGATCTCATCGGAATAACTTCCATTGTGAAAAAACTTATA
Organism: Parachlamydiales bacterium; assembly: GCA_039806815.1. Taxonomy (GTDB): domain Bacteria; phylum Chlamydiota; class Chlamydiia; order Chlamydiales; family FEN-1388; genus JBDHQC01. The sequence continues at coordinate 15,184 of JBDHQC010000001.1, read as the reverse complement.
GCAGAAGATCTTGAGGAGGATAGCTCTCCACACGTAAAAAATTTTCACACGATACTTTCCTTTTTTATTATTCCTAATGAAGAGTCTCCAATTACTCAAAAATACACTGACTCGACACTTTCATTCGAATATAGCTCTGGTTCTACCGGGGAGGATCTCATCGACCAAATTCTTCGTTTAAAACTGGAGGATGACTTAGACGATACTGAAAAAGGAAAATGACATTCTATAATTCTGGAACAACTTCTAAATCGGGATGAACTCTTGCTTTTAAGACCTGTTGAATGTACGAAAGCGTTGCTCCAGTTGCAGAATGACATGTAGTGCACGTTCCTTCATAAGAGATAATTACTTCTTTGTCGTTTAAAAGATTTATCACCTCAATGCCCCCTGCATCGAGTTCGATATAAGGACGTATTTCTTTATCGACGACATCTTCGATTACGGCAATTTTTTGCTTGAGGGTCAATTCGTTCCAATTGGGAATTCCCCCTTCTATTATGTCAATTTCGTGTTGCATGATTGGAGGAGCTACATAGCTTTCTGCCAGAGGGATTTCAGTACACATACTTGCTACCATATCAATTGCATCGAGTGCAAGGTTGATATGTCCATATGTTTCTTCCGGGAAGGAAGGAATATCTTGTTTATCGCGAACGTACTTATCGATGAGCTCTGCACTGATGCGCCGTGCCTGATCGTAATTTTTTCCGATCACAATCTCACAAAGAATTTCTCCTACGCAAATCAAGGCAGTGTTTCCAAAGCATTGGAATTTACTATCGATAATAACCCCATCTTGTTTATCGACGAGCCAATAAAAGCGAATTTCATTGCCATCGGTAAGTGATCCCATAACAGATGTTGCCCTGAATAAGTCGCGATCTGATGCCTCAAGTTCTGAAAATGACCCATAGCAATATGGGGTATCAATGCGAAGACGCATCTTTTTGCTATATCGGGTCCAAGGAAATGTTTTTACAAGGAGATTAAAACTCATGGATATACTTTAAAGTGGTACTGGGGAAAGCTTTCGCAATTTTCTTGCACATTCGACTATCATACTTTCTGCTTTTTTCACTTCTTGTTCTTTGGTATCTTTTGAAAAACTAAATGAAAGAGCACATTGTGCCAGAGCTAATTCAATCTGGCATGCATGCAAAAGCAGCTCTATTTGTTGAAAAGATCCACCTCCCATATTAGCAAAAACGCCTTTCTGGTTCAAAGAAAACAACAGAGCCTCATTGCGAATACCTGGAAATGCTATGCAAGATGTAGTCGGAAGACGTTCTTCGTCTTGAAAAAATACTATTGCTTCAGGATAAGCCTCCTTTATACTTTTTTCAAAAGCATCTCTCAATCTTGCAACTTCTGTGCCGTAAAATTCGAGATTATGTACCGCTTCTTCACATGCAACTCCTAATGCTACTAAATAAGGAACATTCAAAATTCCGCCTCTTAAGCGAACGTGGTCATCTGAGCCATAAATAAGAGGGCGTATGAAATTTTCAAGACCACAAAAAAGGCCTCCTGTTCCTTGCGGCGCATGAAAACACTCTCCCCCAAAGGTAATGAAATCAGGTCTTACATCATTTTCGATAAGAATTTTTCCGAAAGTATGAGAATAATCGACGTGAAGTAGAATACCTCTTTCCTTACAAACTTTGGCAATGTCTAGCCATGGCTGTAGTACGCCAGTTTGTGCGCATGCTCCTGGAAGTGAAACAAGACACGTTCTCGGCGTAAGGGTCTCAATTACAGCATCAACAGTTACAAAGCCATGTTTTGAAACTTTTGCCATTTTCATAGAAGCCCCCGCTTCTTCTAATGATGAAAGTGCAAGGATCGCAGGCGCTTCTGATAAAGAGGATACCACAAAGTGATTTTTTCCCTCTTTTTTCGATATGTTTTCAAAAACAGAAAAGATCACTTGGCTTACAGCTTCTGCTCCTGAAGACGTAAACACAAACACATCGCTATCTTTTGCCTTAAAAGCATCGTAAATTTTACGATAACTTTTTTCCATTTCAGAGAAAAGCTCTTGTCCCATGAGATGAGGAGATGCAGAATTTGCCCAAAACGCATCATAAAAAGGCATCATTGCCAAAATCGCTTGCTGACTTGGTCTCACAGCAGAAATAGCATCGAGATAAACTCTCAGCGTCATGTAAAATTCCCTTACTGATATTTTATTAAAATAGTAGCAAAAATCAGATTTTTGCTATTAATAGAGTTTCGTACAACAGGAGTAAGGATGAGCCTTTTACTTATGCTTAGGCATGGAGAATCAGTCTGGAACAAAAAAAATATTTTCACAGGCTGGGTTGATGTTCCTCTTTCTGAAAAAGGGGTAACAGAATCAATTGAAGCAGGAAAAGAAATTGGAAATACTCCTATAGATGTTCTTTACTGTTCTACGCTCATACGCGGCATAATGACCGGAATACTTGCTTTAACCTATTCAAAAAACCAAAAAACCCCTGTCATTATGCACACTGAGGGGTTGCTCAACAAATGGGGTACGATCTATTCAGAAGAAGAAAAAAAAGAAATTATACCCGTTCACTGCTCTGACGCCCTCAATGAGCGCATGTATGGTGAACTCCAAGGATTAAATAAACAAAAGACGATGGACAAATTCGGAAAAGAACAGGTCCAAATTTGGAGAAGAAGCTATCGAACCTCTCCTCCGAATGGAGAAAGCCTTGAAATGACTTTAAATAGAGCTTTACCCTATTTTAAAAATACAATTATACCGGAGCTTGCTCGCGGAAAAAATGTCTTTATAGCAGCTCATGGAAATTCCCTTCGAGCAATTACAAAGTACCTCGACAATCTTTCAGATGAGGAAATCTTGCACTTTGAAATCCCAACCGGCGTTTTAATGCGCTATGAATATTCAAATGGCACGTTTAACAAGATTTAAACTACTATGGTCGTGTTGTCTTCTTTGTCGATAGTGACAGAAAATCCGTTTAAGAAGGCTAGCAAGAAGGCAATCGGGAAAAAGGCCAATATCCAAAAGCAGAGCCAAAATCGCGACCCATCGTATTGAAACTGATACGATGTTCCACCCATCTTACATCCAACACTTGTAAATAAAAGAATTAACGCGATTGGAAAAAATACAATTGCCCAAAATATTAACCAAAATAAAGAGCCCCCGTATTGTAATTTTGCTTGTACTTTAGTCATATAACCTCAAAATTATCTCTTTCATCAAGTATAACAAAAAAATCCCAATTTGGGTGAAAGTTTTTCCGTCTTCCCTTGTTTTTTGAATTCGAGTATACTTTATTCAATTAAAATTATGAGGTTCTTGTAGTGAAACAAAGGTTAAGTAAAGTATTGGCATGGGCAGGTGTTGCCTCTCGAAGAAAATGCGAAGAGCTCATTATCGAAGGTCATGTCAAAGTCAATGGGAAGAAAGTGCTCATACCTCAGACTCTGGTCGATCTCGATGAGGATGAAATCTTTTGTGACAAAATTCAAATTAAAAAAGAGATATCAAAGATCTACTTTGCCTTCAATAAACCAATAGGCTTTGAATGCACACACGATCTGAGAAGGAAATCCATTTATACCTTTTTTCAAGACATTAAAACCCGCCTTTTCAGTATAGGAAGACTCGATAAAGATACATCCGGTCTTATGATTGTGACAAATGATGGTCATTTTGCACATCGTGTTGCACACCCTTCTTTTGAAGTAGAAAAAGAATATCTCGTCAAAGTTAATAAAGAAATCACTCACGATGATCTTGTAAGGCTTTCTTGTGGTGCATTTATCGAACATGTATTTGTCAGGCCAAAATCTGTTCATAAAGTAAGAAAGGGAACTCTTAAAATCACAATTGTCGAAGGAAGGAAAAGAGAAGTACGACATCTTATGAAGGAAGCTGGATTTGAAGTGATTTCCTTGAAGCGAATTCGAATTGGAGACCTATTTTTAGGGAAACTGCCGGAAGGCGCTCGAAAATCGTTACAAATATCTGATCTTGGAACACTTACTTGATATGGAAACATCTTCATTCGATGAAAATGAACATTCCTGCACAGATCTCGAAGGGGCAATTACCAATATTGAACAATTTGCAAAGCCCAGTAAATCGCTGCAAATTCCTTTATTATGCAATCTCTGCATTGAAAATGGAAGGTTGAAAAATCAAAAATTAACTACTTTGGGAAAAACCATTCTCTTTGCAAAAGATTGTCTTTTCAGACTTTTCTCTGAAAAAAAGGGAAACGAAAGAATTGCACATCAAAAAGCAATCAAGGGGGCCCTTTTACAATCCCTCGACCTTCTCAAAATCTATTCAGCTGCAATCGATAAAATGAGAAAAGGTTCCCGAGAAGAAAGACAACTTGCTTCGAGACTAGAACGATGCGCATCCGAATACAATTCCATCGTTTCAAAAGTAAAAGAAAATCAATTCTCAATCGTTGCAAAAGCAAAAAAATTCTTTTTAAATATTGCCGGATGGGAAATCGTTACTGATACTCAACTTCATGAGATTCACATGCCGCGATCTTGTTATTGCAAAATCGAGACAGGATTTACGGATTTTGATCACGCAGTCTCTCACAAAACAACTGGTGATATTCAGCAAGATCTTTCCAAGAAAATATCATTCTTACTCAAATCGCTCCCCTTTGCAAAAGACTTCGATCCATCAGTACCAAGACAATGTGAAATCGACGCGCTGAAAATGAAAGCCCTTTTGTTTTTACAACGCCACATCGGCTTTTGCCATCTTTCCTTAAGAGAACTTATATCTCTTGTTCAAGTGACAAAAATCGAAGCTATTTCGACACTGGAAGCCCCTCATAACATCAAAGAACCTATAATTACACTCCGGCAAACCTTTTCATGCTTTCCGGGAGAAGACACAGAATTTGTCGGCTCTTTTCAACGCGATGTCAAAAATCCCCAGATCAGCATTCCCATAAAGCATTCTTTTAAAGGCACAACCAACGCCCTATGTTCTGGTTTTTCTTTCCCTATACAGCACTTTGGATTTGCATTTTCCGAAAAACTACTCCCTTCCTTTTTACTTCGCCCCAATCTCGTTCCAACTTTTAACGAAATTTTACTGCGAAGACAAAAGATTATACAAAAACTTACATTGGGAGAGCCTCTCAATCTCAAGGCAAAAATATTACTTAAAATACAAAAAGAACTCATTGAATCGCATAAAAATATCTTTTTTCAAAGGATTTCAGAACTTATAAGAAATATGATTGATTCATCAGAAGATATTCAGGATAAAGAACTTGCAAAATCAATAGTCGATGAGTTTTATGGGGATAAGATAACTACGTTTGATCTTGTTGCAAAATGTAACAAGCAAGTCATAGATTCTGCTCTTGTAAAACCGTTTGACCATATCCAGGAAAAATGGATCTTACAAAAAAGTCCAGAGCTTTCCAAAGACAACCCTGACCTTGCTTTATCATTTTGTACTTTTGTTTTTGAAGAGCAAAGGAATAAAATATTTGAACATGATGATCAACAAGGAATTCAACAACACTATGAAAAAATACTGAGCATCCTCTTTTTCGAAATTGCAAAAAACATAAACCTTATGCAACTTTCAGAACATTTCCAGTTCAAACCAAAAGTTCTTTCAAAATTGTCTCGTCAAGGCCTTACTTGCACGATTTATCAACAAATAATTTTCTTAAATACACTCGAAGAACTTGAACTCGATTCACATCCTCGCCAAGAGGCATTTGAAATGTTAAAAATACTAGAAAACGAATGTACTTTATTTACTCAAAATCCTGTCATGACAGAAAGCATAAAGGAAAGTTTACATATTGCAGATGAAATCTTTTCCTATTTTTCTAAAGACACTACTGATTTAACGTGATTCTTTTCTTTTAATTTGGTATGAGTTCGTAAAATTTGTTTTTTCTCTGGATTAAAACTCCGAATGGAGCGAAAATTTGTTGAAGTTTCTGATAGTGGAGATCTTGTAATGGCTCGTTTTCTGAAAAGCATTAAAACAAGCGGCGCAATAAGTTCGTGTTCCTCTGAGGTTGCCAAAGCCTTGGCAGAACGCGCCTTTCATTCAAAACCACAAACTGTAGTTGAGCTTGGTTCCGGTACGGGTGCAATAACAAAAAAACTCGTCGAAGATATGCCACCAGATGCTCTTTTACTTGCCTTGGAATTGAATCAGGATTTTGCACATATGACCAAAACGTGTTGCCCAAAAGCACACGTCTACCACGACAGTGCAGAAAACGTAAAAGAATGCCTTGGTAAACATGGAAAAAGCACATGTGACTGTGTTGTATCCACATTGCCATGGACAATTTTTACAAGAGATATGCAAAAGAAAATCCTGACAGCCATTATCGATGTGCTGCCTCCGGGAGGAGAATTTCTCACTGTCACCTATACTTTTGCAACGCTTCTTCCTAAGGGAAAACATTTTAAAAAATTACTGACTAAAAATTTTTCAAAAATACGTCGCTCGAAGGTAATTTGGAAAAATCTTCCTCCTGTGTACATTTATCATTGTCATAAATAATGTATGTTGAATGCGAGCAAAGAGATAAGTTTCGCATGAGTTCTGGCTGCAACAAAAAATCGAATCAAACTACTGTTGAAATATCTAATAGTGAGATTCGATTTTTCATAATACTCAAACTAAAGTTTTGAATACTTTTTCCCGTTCTTTTTCAGAAGAAAGCGCGTTTGTTTTAAATTTTTGAAACGATGTGATACTGTTGTGCAATTTCTCGAAGAGCTTCTCATAAAAGTATTGTTTTCTTGCCCCTTCAAGATCTTCACTAATATCAGAGACTTCTTGCCCCATCTGCCGTAAAGACTCTTGAGGATGCGATTTGAGTACTTGTAGACAGAATGTATCATACGAAAAATCAGACAACTCCTTTTCTGAGAAAAATTTATCCCAAAAAAGAGATGTTATTTCTTCATCGATAAAGTTATTCAATTTTTCTTTTGAAAACGCCTTTATCTTTGTATTCGAAGGTATGCTTTTTTCTTTGCTTTGTCTCAAAGTTGTCATGACCTCATTAAAGCAACGGTAAACTTTATCAGAATTTGTTTTTCTTGAGGTTGAGATACTATTTACCAAAAGAACTCGAGCAAACTCTCGACTTGCCTCTAGTATTGGCATCGCATGAAGAGCATATAATCCATCTGCTAAGTCTGTATTTTCTTTTTCCTCTAGATCTATTTCTTTCATTTTCTGTGAGAGCTGCAAGATGTGATCTTGTTGTATAGAATACAACTTATGAATTTTTTTTCCGCATTCGGCGAGTCTATCTTTGATCTTTTGTACATTTTGACAAAGAAATGAAAATTTTGAACAAAAGGTAGTCCCCGGATTTTGCGCATGATTAATCAAGGAAAATTTTGACATATCTTCTTCATCGCTTGCAAGATTGACAAGTCTATAAATATGTCTTTTGTCGAGTAGTTCCGTTAAATTTTTTAAAGATGTAAGAAGTATAACCCAATCATGAATACCTTTGAGATTATTCCCAACGTCGCCTTCTATCTTCGAAATAAAATCTTCTGCCTCTTGGAGCTTTCCTTCAATGTTCGCCCTTTTAGATTCCGAAAGCATCACATCGATGTTTTCTTTTATATTATCGAGACTTATTTGCAAGTCACTATTTCTAAGACTGACCATGAAGACTTTTTCAATAGTAGATTTAATAACATCATGATGAGCCTCATCTATTTCATTTTGATATAACATTGCTGTAAGTAATCCTGAGAGCGATTCCCAAGTATGATTTTTCCACGCAACGTAATTTTCATTCGTAACCCCTGCGATATTCGCATATACTTTTTGATCTTCTTCATCTAAAAGAGAATCATGTTGATCATTTATTTCCATGATGAAGAGAAAAAGCCTTTCTTTCGCTTCATTTTCAATTTTTTGATCAATTGAAGTAGCAATAGCTTCGCTTTCATCAATCCCTTCGTGGAAGATTGCTGTACATTCAACAAAAGAATTGTCATCTTCAGAAAGGTAACTTAAATTTCGGACTAAAGCAGCTCGGTAGGAAAGCGTCTCAACTCCTGCTTGCATGGCATACTCCTTTATTTTTTCAGTCAAATAGTCTATTTCAACTATATGTATAAAGATAGTATTAAGAATGTGTTAAGATCGATACGAAACCGCCCTTTCTACAAGAGCGGTTTTTTCGAATTTTTATGCAGCAGTTGCTATGTGATCTACTGTTTTTTCTTTGAGTTCTTGAGTTTCTGTGTGTGGAACCTGTACTTGTTGCTTCAAAGCTTTCATCTGCTGTTGCATCGTATAGAGTTCTTTTTTAAACATTATAATCTGGTTTTGCATATCTGTTATTTGTTCATACTGGGATGGGAGCCAAGTATTTCCCCAATAATGAACAGCGATTGATTCCGGATAAATTTTAGAAAAGGGCTTTGCCTTTCTCAAATTTATCGATTCAAGCATATCGTAAAGATATTCGCGAAATCCACGAATCTTGGAACGTCTCTTCGCTGCAAAATTTGGCGCAAGAGGATAAAAGTACGTCGCAGGAAACACGATATTTCTTTTATTTTCATCATTGCACTTCTCAAAGAAAGCATAAGAAAATGGGAAATACGTGTGGTTGATCACGCGTTCAACAGGAGAAGAATAGGCTTGATTTACGCGATACCATCTTGTTTGTATGAGTTCTTTCCAGCGTCTCATCACAGGGTGATTTGGACACGACGCCATTATGGAAATTCCAAGCCATACTGTATTATCCGTTGTAGCTATCCTGTGAGGATTTTCAAGACCCGCATAAAAATCGTACTTTTGATGCAATTCTTCTAATGGAAAATGCGGCTCCATATCGACATCGAGATACACTCCTCCAAAGCGATTGAGAAGTTCGCACCTGATGATATCTGACTTTTCTGCATAGTTTGGCGAATCGTCGATAATATCTTTGAGTTCGAGATTGAGCTCTTCGAGTTCTGTTTCTGTCCAGAGATGGTATTCCCAACTGGGGTGGAATTCTTTCCACTTTTTTTGAAACGTTGCAAAAAATGAAGGAGGGACTTTTGGCCCTAGCCAAATCTGGTGAATAATTTTTGGGATACGAGGTTGTTCTGAAGGCGCTACTAAAGATGGCTTTTGTGTATCGTAAAGGTTTTTTACTATTTTAAAACGCTTCACGTCATCGGGATTTAAAAAGATCGCATTGTACTCTTGAGAGCCCTTCCCCATGGAAGTTTCAAAATCAACTTCGATTATTCTATGAGCATCTGGTTTCGATTCTTTCTTTTTACAGCTCGACAATGAAAATAGAGTGATTAGAAATATAAGTAATGCATCAGTTGAAATTGATTTTCGCAAAATACGGTACATATATGATTTTCCCCAAAAAAATGGTAGTAGATATTTGCCAAATACTCAAGACTTTATAAAAAGTGGAATATTTTATGCAAAAGAAAAAAATTTGTCATCTTGATTTTCACTCAAATTGACAAAGAACTGTTTCTGCTTCTGATGCTTTTTGTAATTGTTCTTGATTCATGAGTATCTTTTGGATCTTTTTTTCCTTTTTCAACTGTTTATTTTCTATGTGCTTTGCAACTTTGTGAATATTTTTTTCGAAAGAGCCTCCCAGATGATGAATTGCCATTGACTCTGGTTTCAATTGGGAAAACAAGGGCTTTTTCGACCAGCCAAGACTTGACCAGAAATCGATGTGGTAGGCTTTCGGATTGGCTTCAAACTTCTTCATCCGCTTATGGTGAATCGGAAAGAAGTAGGTAGGAGGCATAATGAGCTCAGAGCCGTTATGATTTTTTTGAAAATAATCGTACACGACGTCCTCAAACAAAAAAAGATATGCAAATTTTATGTCTTTTTTCTTTGTAAAGCGCGGACTTATGTCATTTTTCGTTCTATCTGAAATTTCTTCACACAACGCTTTTTGCCACGATTGGATAATTGGATGTTTTGGTTTTGCGCCTATAATTGTAGGGCTTATATGAAATATTCTGTGTGCCTTTTCTTTTTCTAGAGGAGGTTCAAATCCGCTGAAAAAAGAGTACCGATCAACTAAAGGAGTCAGTGGCTTTAAGCACTCAAATCCAAGATCGACATATACTCCACCAAAAACGTCGAGAACATACGATGCAAAAAGAGCTTCTTGCTCGGGTATTGATGAGGCACTTTCTATCGCTTTTTGAATTTCTTGAGGAAGGATAGTGATATCTTTTTTATGCCATAAACAGATTTGCCAATGTGGATGATTTTGTATCCAACTTTTTTTCCATTGTTTCGTACAGACAGGAAGTGGTCGTTCATCTAACCAAACAAAATGGAAGATTTTTGGTATTCGCGGAGCTTGAAGTACGTCAATCTTTGAAGGGACATTTGTTTTCCAATTTTGAGAAAACGCCTCAATTGTAATTCGATCTATGGGATGTTTTTGAAAATACTTTGAAGAAAGCCTATCGCGCCCAAAAGAGGACTCAAAATTTGCTTCATAAAAATCACATTGTTCTCTTTTTTTTTCTTCGGAACTCGTTTTACATGCACATATCGAAAGAAAAAAAACAATGTACGTAGGCCAAAGTCGAAGATGTGATTTTCTTTTCATTTTGCAACCCCTTTTTTCAGAAAAAATATAACACAAAAAGAGATTGTACAAAGCTGTTATTTTTGAGACAATAGAGGAAAAAAATTCAACTTGGCAAATGAGAAGACTCTTTCGCACAGCATTTTCAAAATCGCATTACATAGTAACTTTTGTTTTTACTGTCATCTTCTCCCTTCTATTTACGTTTAGCTCTCAACTCGAAATGTTTTCTTTAGGCGTCATAACCAAAAGAGGCCCTGACTTTTTTACTCTATTTGGGCCGATAAAGAATGGAAAACTGACTTCATCAAAGGCCGTTTCAGAAGATTTTCTCAAAGAAAGATTTGAACTTTTAAGTCAAAACAGTCCTGGCAAAGTCACCGTAGAAGATGTCGATGATTTTCTTTTGCAGCATGGAGCAAATGGTCTCATAGATGAAACGTTACGCATAGTGAACAAGAAGATACCTATAGAAGAAAACGTCGGGTTATTGATCCTCGTTCTTGTATTGGTAGCCTTATTTAAAGCAATAACTTTATTTTTCTATCGTTTTGGCACTCAATCACTTGCAATATCAATAAGCAAAGATTTACGACAATCGTTTTTTGACCATATTCAAAAACTTCCTATGAGCTTTTATCAAAAGCACAACATAGGCGCATTATCATCCAGGGTTGTAAATGATGCTCAACAAATTGCAGATGGCATTAATTCCATGCTCGTCAATTACTTGCAAACGCCTTTTGCTTTAATTACTACATTTTCCTTGTGCATGCTCATCAGTTGGAAATTATCCTGTATTGTCATCTTCGGTTTTCCCCTTTTAGTTGCCCCTATCATCTTTCTTGCAAGGAGAATAAAACGCATCGCAAAGCAAATTCAAAAAAAGCAAGAAGCTTTTGCATCAGTCCTAGTAGAATTTTTATCCGGAGTTCAAACGATAAAAATATTTGCCATGGAAAGCTTTTCTTGTGCAAAGTACAAACAGCAGAATGATGAGATGGCACGACTTGAACGAAAAAGCGCGCGGTATGATCATTCCTCTCGTCCTGTATTGCATACTATTGGAATACTATGTCTTGTCGCAGCTCTTTTAATTGGTCTTTACGGACTAAAGCTTCCCCTACACGAAGTATTGTTCTTTTGTGGACTACTTTCAACTGTCTATGAACCAATAAAAAAATTCGCAGAAGAAAATGCAAGAATACAAAGAGGAATTGCAGCATCCGATCGCATGTATGAAGTCATGGATGTTCAACCGGAAATTGTCGATCAGAAGTGTGCAAAAGAAATGTCGGGATTTTCCCATGAAATTTCATTTCAAAACGTTTCATTTCAGTACGATCGTCAAGAAATTTTGAGTGATGTAAGCTTTACAGTAAAAAAAGGACAAAAAGTTGCAATTTGTGGCCCTACTGGCGCTGGAAAGTCTACAATTGTCAACTTGCTCGTTCGGCTTTATGACCCGACAAGTGGAAAAATTCTCATCGACAATGTCGACATCAAAGAAACATCGCAGCAATCTCTTCGAGATGCCATTGCATTTGTTCCTCAAAAGCCATTTTTATTTTACGATACCGTCATTGAAAACGTGCGATTTGGGCGTTCGTTTTCATTTGAAGAAGTACATCGCGCATGTACCCTTGCCCATGCAGACGAATTCATACAAAAACTGCCAGAAAAATACACTACAGTACTTGCAGAAGCCGGTAAAAGTTTATCAGGAGGGCAACAACAAAGACTTGCAATAGCAAGGGCCCTTGTGAAAAACTCGCAAGTTTTAGTCCTGGATGAAGCGACGTCATCTCTCGATGCAGAAAGCGAACAAAAAATTAAAGATGCGCTTTCGTCCCTCAGAGGATCGATTACACAAATTATCATCGCTCATCGTCTTTCAACAATAGAGGATGCAGACAAAATTATTTTCATCGAACATGGAAAAAAAATTGCAGAAGGGACAAAAACAGAACTCATAGCAATATGTCCTCAATTCAAAAATATGTGGGAAATTCTCACTGCAAAAACTACCTAGTCAATAGAAAAGCGAAAGTGACCCATCTTCTCTTGCCACTAACTAACATCTTCTCTTTGTTCTGAAAATATTTTGATCCAGGCGTCTATATCTGCCAGAGAGGGAAGAACTGATTTTTTTTGCCCCCTTTTTTGTACTTTTTCTTTCTCTTCAAACACCTTAATAAGTTTTTTATTCACCGTTTTTTCTTCTTTCAAAATAGGCAAATCTTGACGAAAAACCTTTTGCTTTTTCTTTACTTTCTTTCTAAGCCGTATCAAAAATTCTTCTGCTTTTTCAGTTTCAACGCCCATAGCTTTTGCTTTTCTCAAAAGCCCTCTATCGCTTGTTACAAGTTTTATCAATCGGGGGTTTTTTGCATGTCTAAAGCAATCTAAGAGATAGTCATCTGCAGTCATGCCCTTTGGAGTAAAAACGATTTTTAGGCTATAAAAGTGACTTTGGCATAGATCATCATCTTGAAATGGAGCATCAAATACGCATGTCATAGAAAGTTTAAATTCTTTGGCATGACGCTCGAGCTCTTCGATGAGATGCATTCTTGCTTGGGAAAAATCGATATCTGAAAAGTATGATTGCAATCGAAAAAGGAGATTATACCCATCGATAAAGATCTGCATTTCTTAGGATGCAAAAAAATGATTAATTCCAGATGAAAGCAATTTCTGTACAGCTTTCAGCCTTACTGACACTTTTTTTTGAACGGACTGAGGAAGTTGAGCAAGTGTCTTACCATAATCGTGTTTGATAAAAATTGAGTCAAAAACATTATCCGGCTTTCCAACTTCCTGTTCTGAAAGAACTCCTTCAATTCTTGCTGTTGCATTTTTTACTCGCCCGTCAGGAGCTGCAATTGCAATGCAACACATGAGATAGCACGCTCTTTCAAGCCCAGTATAAGGCTTCATCTGATCTAATATGCGCTTTACACAAAAGTGTGCCCCTTCAGATGGTTTTGCCGTTTTATCGAAAATTGCCTGCCGCTCATCTCCTAAAACGGGAATGACAAGCCCATATTGATCTGAAAGAGAGATCTTCTTGAGGATTGATGCCGCATGTTGTGCTTTTTGCACCGCATTTTCAAGTAATGTAGAGCATAAAAAATTTTCTGGGGCATATTCGGGAAAATCGTGCAAAGATTGAGAATTAATATGAGGAGCTTCTTCTTGAAGAATTTTCCTTAATTCGAAAACCTTTTGATTATTTTGTGATGCAAGTACAATTTCCATGTTCTTTTTTTGGTCTTTTACTCATTTGCAATAGGGTTTCAGATGAAGCACCGTGTATTCATCATCTCGAAAAGAAAACTTTTGTCCAATTTTCTTTCCAAGCATAGATTGCACGAATTTAGAATGAAAAGACAGTATATTTTTTTCTGGATCTGCATCCCAAGGGCCAAGTACTGTGTAGGTGATTTTTTTGCCATTTGCATTTTCTAGCTCAACTGTTATTCCGATGCCAATGCGATCTTTAGGAATATCCTCATCAGAAATTATTTGCGCTCGATGCAGTTCTTCTGAGAGTTTTTTTAATTCTTGCTGTAATCGATCTCTTCGTTCAAGAGCTGCTTTATAAGGAGCATTTTCACGCAAGTCCCCATGTGATCTGGCTTCTTCAATTTCTTTTGCATTATGTACGAGCTCAACAGTACCAATGTGATTGATTTTATTTTTACACAGCATATATCCCTGCTGTGTCGTCCAAATTACTTCGAAATCTTCACCACTATGCTTTTTTTCTTTAATAAGGGAAGGATGAACGACTTCTACTAAAGATCGAAGAATTTTTTGATCGTGGTCTGAAAAACCGAGACATTTGGATGCAAGTAGGAGAAATTCTTGAGCAAAATGCTCGTCTGCAATTTTTAAAAAATCTCGAACGACTTCGAATCGCTTTTGGGTCAATATGTTGTAAATTTTTTTTGCAAGATCTTTATATTCTGGTCGTGGTTCAATATATGCAAACAAAATGAGAATGGATTCAAATAGAATAAAGCGACTTTTATTATCCGCAAAAAAGATGGAATCATTAGAAAGCATTTTTTGAAAGTTCCAGACAACCGCTTCCGGGTACTTTTGAGGGTGCTCTACGAGTTCTTCAAACTGTTTTTGGAGCTCTTTTTCTGCATTATGGGAGATCAATTCTTTTACGATAAAATCCCTCAGTTGATTTTGATCTATTTTAAAGAGAAACTCAATATACATCTTTTTCCAGTCTTCGAAGAGGTCTTGCACAAGGATTAAGATGTGCTTTTTAAAAGCGATGATCTCAATATCATTAATGAGTTTTTCAAGATATCTTACTCTTTTAATGGCATTGAAAAGCGCCTCTTTTTGATCTTTTTCTGAAAGAAAACTTTCTAAAAAGAGAAGCCCCTGTATTTGCTGCGTTAATGAAAGTTCTTCAGAAATAAGAAGAGATTTTATTTTTTGGGAGATGATTTCCTTTGTGGCAGGATCTTTAATTACCTCAGGAAAATCTTTCACAAGACTATACGCAGCATTGAGAATTTGAGAAAACGTGTGCTTTCCGGAAAATGCCTTCTTGACCCTATCATCAG
>JBDHQC010000192.1:0-2759 GCA_039806815.1 Parachlamydiales bacterium | reverse complement strand
CCGAGCTTATTGCTTCTTATGCGGATCAAAAAGAAATCACCTATAAAGAATTAATTACAATTGCAGCAGCTCAGATACATTTAAGTAAATATCCAATAATGCCAGATCTCGTTGATCCGGTGCAAAGAGAAGAGCAAAGAAAAACACTTTTGCATGTTCGTAGCCAATTAGTTCAATTACTTAGGGATGATTCTGAAACATTAATTAATGATGTGCTTGCCGAATTTTTTCCCAATTTCGAAAGACAGGAGTGGAAAGAAAATGAGTTTCCTAAGTATCAAACTATCGATGGCAAAATGGAAATTAATATATTAACAGGAACAATTTATCAAGAAGGTGATCTTTCTAGGGAAATTCCTCCGCACGTCTATATAGATCCTCGCTATGATAGGGTTTTTGATCGCAAATATCCTGGAAAGTTGGTGGCGAGTAATACATTTCTAATTCAAGATGACGCTGGACGTGAGTTTAAAATTATCCTTACCGATTTAAAAAAATTTGAAATTCAAATCAAAGACCACAATAGCTGGTTTCAATTAAGGACTTTCGATGATGACAATAGCCCATTTAATCCAGTAATCCAACGACAATATACCGCGTGGCAATCTCATAATGAAAATTATCTGCTGCTGATTAACAAAAAAGACAAGACCATTTGTGATGGAAAGTTTGCCTATATCTACGGCAAATCTAGAGATCCTGATGGTATGTATTTGAAAAGCATGCAGCGACCAAGCCTGGACGGACTAAGCATGTGGAAATGGATGCCATCAGAAAAAATAAAAAATTCTTCATTTAATTTTCTTCTTAATTTTGAAGATGAAAACTATATTAACATTTGGACCGATGAAAACAATATCCCTCAATTGATCGAATTAGCCCGTTATAATCTTAGTTTTAAAATAGAAGGAAAAGATCCCGAACTTAAATGGGTTTGCGATCAAATTCCGGGTTTTTACTTGTCGTCGACACAAAGCATTCCCGCACTTGGGACAATCCCTAATTTCCTGCTGCTTAACAATGAAAAAGGGGAAAAGAAGGCACTCATCCCTTCCAGACCTATTGCTAAAAGGGATGGTGGATATTTGGAAGGAAAATTTCTTCTTTCACCAGAAAATAATGAATTCGAACAAAAGTACTATACCTATGAACTTAAAACAAAATCGGGAGATGCTAGAGAGACTTTGATTCCATCTTCCCCGCCTGCCGCGCTAAATTTGGCATATCTTTACATGGCCGCTTTATCTTATCCGGAAGCGAAATACTATATGGAGCTGCATCATCTGCCATTAAAAGGAAAGATGAAGGATGAAGAAGAGCTACTCAAACGGATTGTTCAAATGAAAAGCATTCGGACCGAATTTACACCCAAAGCTATTTCTTTAAGATTGCACGCAGTGTTTTTATATGAAGAATTGAAAAAAAGAAGGATCGATGATGAACCTAAAGAGATTTTAGAAAGTGATTATCCTAAAAATATTTCATTTTGGAACTCTGTTGCAGAGGACTGCAATCTTTATATTGACCGTATTAATAAGCTCTCAGGTTTTCGACTTTCTCAGGAAGAGGAAAAAATCATTTTTAGAGCAGTTTCTAGGCAAACCAATGGTCTTAATAGTTATGCACGCAAATATTTAGAATCCTTGGAGGGGATCGATCAAAATGTTGAGAGTTCTTTTCTTAACAGGACAGTAGACAGATTGATAGGATTCATGGATGCTCCATCATCTTTTCATCCAACAGAAGCTAAAATGAATATCATTGAAAACGCTCTGATAGGCGAAAGAGACTCTATTGCAGGTGATCTTAGATCTTGGATAAAACGTTTAGACAGGTCTGCCAACTTTCCTTCCAGATATCTAAATCTTGGAAGTTCTGATATGGCTTATATTGCAGCGTTTATCATAAAGAACCGATCAGAATTCAGACGCAATAAAAAGTTGCAACAAAAATGCATGGATAGGCTGGTTTTAGGGATTGCTCACCAAGATTCCGGAGACAAATTGATCTATGCTGTCATCATTGAAATGCTTGTCGCACATCCTTCAAGGTATAGTTTTAGCTCTTTTCCAAAGGAGACATATTCTGCGGATGGAGGTTCAGATTATCATAAAATTTTAAAGCAATGGTACTCAGCAAATATCAAGCCTATCTTAAGAGATTATCTTAAAGAATCACCTACAGGTGTTATACCTGCGGCCGTTTCAGGTCGTTATTATTATGAAAAATCGACACCGGAAAAATCGGGAATTTTGCGAAGAACGAAAGCGCCACCTAGAGAGTCTAAAATTTTTACAGCCACTTCACCTACAAGAGTACTTATCCAAAAGGATTTGGAAGCTGTCGATAGACTTACTGACACATATGAAAAAATCAAATTAAGCAGCTATGTAACTCCTTTCTCAGAAAGCGAGATGCAGGAACATACAGAAAAAAGTACAAGAGAACTCCACTCTGTTGGGGACAAGCTCGCTCCAATTTTTAACGAAAACCTCAAAGTCACTAAAAGACGCTGTGTCAAAAATGAATTCAATCGTTTGGGGAAAGATTGTGCGCATTATCTCCATGAAACTATGGCGCCTGAGAATGCTGAAAAAATGTATCGATTGGATTTAGAAAAAATTCCGGAAATGTGCGAAGAGCTTAATTTGGAAATTCAGGAATCAAAAAAATCCCTTTTGTTGAGAGAGGAGCGCATTCTAGCGTATGTTAACGAGACTAAGACAATGGCTTCTGATCAATCTTCAGCTAGAGTACAA
>JBDHQC010000191.1:0-2762 GCA_039806815.1 Parachlamydiales bacterium | reverse complement strand
AACGACAACAAGGCAGAGTTTTTTCTGAGAAGTATCTGCTTTCTGATAGGCAGGAAGATCAAATCGCGGAAATTTTCCTGAAATGAGATCTTGTTGTGTTGGATTCCATTCAGAGTTGATCGTTACTAAGGTGTCCTTTGCTATTTGCTTTGCAATTTGGCTCAAATCAAGCGCCAAAACGCTTGAAGATCCCGGCAAATTGGAAAGTGAAACAAAGAAGTTTGAATATCCTTGATTGACTTTTTCATCCGTAAGGGCTGAAATTCTTGCGACATCATTGAATATGAGTTTATTGAGCTCTTCCTGACAAAGGCGTTGCCGTTCGTTTTTGGGCTCTGTTTGAACAATTGTTTTTACATCGTCTTGGAGATTTAAGAGAACCTGATCATTCGACCAATCAAGCACCATGTTTTTGAAAAATGGATTGTTCTTTGGCAAGGAAAGTGTATATATCGCTTGGACTGAATTATTTTTCGTTCTCTGCTGCAAAAGAAACGTGCGAATATCTTTTTTCGATAAAGGCTTTTGTTGTGATCTTAAAACTCCGGAATTTGCATTGATAACTGATTTTGCTTTGTTCAGGATGGCATTCTTTCTCTCTAATGCCTTTGCATTTTCGCCTTCACCTTGAACTTTCAATGAAGCATCCAGTGCAGTAATTTGATCGTCGATTTTTTTTACCAATCGAGTAATAAGGGAATTACTTTCTGGTAGATCTGTTTGAGTAAACGATTGGAGGTACCGAATAAAAATTGGACTTTTTGCACCGAAAAGTTCTTCTAATGTGGTAATTTGTTTTGCAAATGCAAAAAGCTCTTGATCGACATTTTCAGAAGATCCAAGGATTGCAGAAATTTCTTTAGACTGATTGGAGGACCCAAAGACTTGTGTTGCAACTTCTGTAAATCGATCGCCAATAAGTTGAAAGTAAAAGTCTTCGATCTTTCCATCAGACGAGGATTTTTTGCCAAAATGAAACAATGCATCCTGATCTTTTGGATCAAATCGAAATCCAACCCGCCTTGCAACGGTCACGGTATTTCCTTGATTTTCAGAATAGGCAAGCCCTAATTGTGCCGGAATAAAAGGGATTAAAGCCCCTGCCTGAGGCAAGAACTTGCGAAAAAGCTGTGCTTGCTTTTCGTCGGCAAACTCTACGGTAATCAATCCTGGCTCTTGTGGTTGTATCTCAACTTTTTTCGGAGACACATTTAAGAGATTACAAAAAGAATGAACCCAATCAATACTTTGTGGCTCTAGGTCGTTAACTCTTTGGCTTATCGATGAAGCAATACCTTGTGCTTGTTCCATCGAAATAGGGTCTTTCAATGGTTTTGAATAATAGATGATAGTCGGCAAAATGTTGTAAAGAGTCAGGACTAAGACGATCAAAATCGTTATAAACTGCCAGCGCTTTTGTTTTTCCATGGATGAAACGCCCAATTAATTATTTAGTTTTGTTGTCATAAGGAGAAGTAAAAAAGACTAACAAAATTCGAGGATATTGTCCATACCTGATTCTTGGTTTTGTCAAATGATTGTTTTTAATAGCACTTTTCCTCTAAAGTTGATAGAATGTAGAGCGCAATACCCCCTTATTTTTTATGTCTACTATCAACCTCACCACGTTCATGTGGGAGCATATTCGCCACTCCAAATGGATTTTTTTCTTTATTTTTGTCACATCATTAGCATGGACATTAGATGCAACGTTATGGCCATACGTTCTTCGTGTAGTTCTCGACGTTTTTACGCAATACGATACTGAACGTCAATTTGCATTTGCGGCTCTTAAAATACCCCTACTTTGGGCGCTGATTTTATGGCTTTTCATTGAATTTACCTTTCGCGCATTGGGTTTTTTACTTGCGTTTGCCTTACCAAAGCTCGAAGCATCTATTCGCATGTCGATGTTTGATCACGTCCAAAAGCATTTGCCGAAGTATTTTAATGAAAAATTTGCAGGAAGTCTTGCAAATAAAATATCTGATATGACGTCAAACGTAACGATCATCGTGCAACAGACCCTAACAATGTTTATCCCTGTCTTTTGTGCTGTAATCGTCTCTATACTCTTTTTTTGGAACCTAAGTCCATTATTTGCTTTTCTTTTGAGCGTTTGGATTTTCCTTCATTTTGGCGTCAGTATTTTCACCTTAAAAAAGTGCGAAAAGCTAGAAAACATTCATGGAGAAGCTCGATCAGAGCTCAACGGACGAATTGTCGATAGCCTTACAAATAATTTTGCAGTAAATCTTTTTTTTCGTTTCCCATTTGAAAAAGCTTTTGTAAATCGCTATCAAAAAATTGAAAGAGAAAAAAATCACAATGCAAAAGTCTATCTGGAATATGTTCGCGTCATTTTTGGACAACTGACTTTTCTCTTTGCTGGCGTTGGCATAAGCGGATATATGATTTATGCCTGGCTTCAGGGAGATATTACTTCAGGAGAAGCTGCGCAAATATTTAATACGACGTGGAATATCACGTTCATGATGTGGATTGCAAGTTCTGAAATTCCCAATGTCGTTCAAGCAATTGGAATTGCAAACCAAGCGCTTACAGTAATGAATGATCCAATAGATATCGTCGATGCAAAAGATGCAAAACCGCTCAATGTTTCTGATGGTGAAATAATTTTGGACAATGTCACCTTTCATTACGATACAAAAAAACTTTTCAAAAATAAAGACGTCCACATATTTCCTGCACAAAAAGTAGGACTTGTTGGCTATTCCGGAGCTGGAAAATCGACGTTCGTA
>JBDHQC010000190.1:0-2765 GCA_039806815.1 Parachlamydiales bacterium | reverse complement strand
TATTGAATTTATGTCGACCCCTTTTTCAGTCGAGGACTTTTATGCTGTAGATCCTTATGTACAACGACATAAGATTGCATCCTACGAGCTTTCTCACATAAGGCTCTTAGAATGTGCTGCAAAAAGCAGAAAACCAATCCTTCTTTCGACAGGAGCTTCTACAATCGAAGAAATTGCATGGGCAATAGACGTGTTACAAAAAAATGGCGCTATCGATATAACCTTGTTGCAATGCACAGCCCAGTATCCAGCACAAGATTCTGCTATGAACCTCCTTGCAATATCGAGTTTACATGAATTGTTTCATCTTCCATGCGGGATATCGGATCATAGTGAAGATCCTTGCCTTGCCCCTTTTGCAAGTGTTGCATTAGGTGCAACCGTCATCGAAAAGCACTTTACGTTAGACAAACGACTCATTGGGCCTGATCATGCCTTTGCAATTACACCTCAAGAGTTGAAAACTATGGTAACCGGAATCCGGCGCATTGAAAAGATGCTCGGCGATGGAAATAAACGAGTTCTCAAAGAAGAAGAAGAGCTTTTTTCTTTTGCCAAAAGAAGAATTCAAGCAACAAAGGATATTGCAAAAGGTGATGTTTTGAAAGAAGGGGATAATATTGACATCCTTCGGCCGGGGAAACAAAAAGCAGGCATTCACCCAAGTCTCATGAACACAATCTCCGGTAAATGTGCAACGCGAGGAATTTCGCTTGGTGAAGGGATCCAGTATGGAGACTTCTGATATTCAATTTTACCAAGTTACAAAAGATCTTATTCTTACATGTGAAAATAATCCAGTGACGTTTTCTGAAAAGATAAAAAATCGCGTAGATGAAATTTGGAAAGAGTTAAAGAAGAAAAAAGAGGTATTCGATGGGACATTTTTCAGCGTGCGATCGATCACACAATCGCATATATGTGGCCAGTTTTTTCCCTATCGATACCTTGTTGCCTTTTTCGAAGATACCGCACTACAAAAAGAATTTGCATTATTGCCCATGGGCATTTCTTGCATAACAATGTGGCAAGACCGAGTTCTCCTTGGAAAAAGAAGCCCAAAAGTGTATTCATATTCAGGTTTATACGAATTTGTCCCTTCCGGAACGATCGATGAACGATGTAAAGTTGATTCTATCGTAGATTATAAAAAGCAAATTGCGCGCGAATTTGAAGAAGAAACAACAATCGACCCTTCAGTAATAACATCCATTGTTCCTATAGGGGTATTTCAGAAAAAATCAGAGCCTTTTTGCGATCTTTGCTTTGTCATAGAACTCGATCCTTTGCAGGATCTTTCTTTTATCAGACAATCTGAAGAATATACTGAACTCATGTGGGTCAAAAAAGAGAACGTTCGAGATTTTTTAACTGAACATTCTAAAACTCTTGTTCCAAAACAGGATGTATTTTGGGAAAGTGTTAACCAGAGGATAGACCATCCATAACATTTTACAAGGGCGTTCTATGCAAGAAAATTGTTCGTAAACAGCCAAATTGCTAATTACTTCGCAATTGTTATAGGAGTATTGTCCGGATAAGTAGTTTGAAAGCATATTTGAAATTTTTCAATTCCGCTTTGAGTAATATTAGGACATTCACTAAGGTCGATATATTCTAAATTAGGGCATGCATTGACTATGTTAGACAAATGAGAGTCTTCAATTTCTGTCTTTTGAAGATGCAAATTCTTTAATTTTACACACATTGGGAAATGGTCGAAAAAATCCTTAAATGAATAAGTTATATCTTTATTATTATCATTAATATAATCTTTAACTCCATTCATGATCAATGTTTCAAGATTTGGGGATGAGGTAACTAATTTGAATATAATAGATTCATTAAAATCTGTTTTTTCAATTCGCCAGCTAGAAGTGCCAGTAAGATCGAGAACTTTTAGGTTAGGCAAGTTTATTTGTAAAGTCGATTCATCATCCGGTAATATATATAATGATATTAGGTGTAATTCTGAAATTTTCGGTAATATTCGAAGAAGAAATAATATATCTTCCGGTCGGTCTTTACGTAAATTATAGCGATTCAATATTAATTTTGTTACATTGTTGTTGCGAGTATATTCTGATATATTTTTAATATCATCAATATAATCAAATCTGTGAATAATATCATTGAAAGGAGTGAATGAAAAAGAGATTTCAGTTACATTTTTGGCAAAATGCAAGAGTGTGTTGAAAGTTACTTTTCTTATATTATTTTTTTGAATACTGCATATACCACTTATTCGTATTTGATGCAGATAGATTTCTGATATATCTAATTCTCGCGTGAGGAACACTTTTTGAATATCAGTAATTGTTTTATTATCTTTTTTAAACCTTTGTATATCCTCTTCTGAAAATCGAAGTTTTGTTTGAAGAATTTCATGAAATTGTTTTTGGCAAAGTGTTGGAACATGAGTCCATAATATTGAACTTGTAGCCATTTTATGATTTTCTTTGGAGGTTTGGCGTAAAGCTAATGCACTATTCAAATCAAGATTGGAATGTACCAATTCTTGAAGTTCTGGCATAAGTGAATTTAAACAATTTGTTACTGTCATAATTATTCTTAATTATCAATTTTTATTGCATCGTTGTTTGGATAAAGAGTTTGGAAGTATTCTTTAAAATCTTCAATTCCACTTTGAGTAATATGAGGACATTCACGAAGATCGAGATATTCCAAAGTAGGGCATGCATGTGCTATTTTTAACAAATGTGCATCTTCGATCACGGTATTTTGAACGTGTAAATTTTTCAGAT
>JBDHQC010000044.1:0-12195 GCA_039806815.1 Parachlamydiales bacterium | reverse complement strand
ATCTCCAAGCTCTGATCTATTGCATTTGATCAGTTCGACATCAAATGTGGCTTTTGGAAGATTCAACGCTCGAAGTTCTTGTGTCATTTTATCTGAGAATGATTGGAGAAATTTTTCCCGTACAATGGAAAGTTCTTTTGCAAGTGTATTCGTTGTTTCTTTTGCAATTTGCACATGTTTGCGTAGCACTTCGATGCGGTCATCGATATGCAGAAGAACGAAAAGTTTTTCTTTTTGCTGATTTTTCCACTCAAAGATCTCTTCAATTGTGCTTCCGTACTTTCTTTTCAGATCGTCGATTTTTTTAAGGCGCACTTCTTTTTCAGAAATAGACTCTTCTTGTACGTTTTGTCCTTTTGCAAGATGAAACACGAGGTCTTTTAGATTTGTAACTGTTTCAAAAAATAATTGTCGTGCTTCTTTATGCGTATCGGATAACTTTTCAAAACGACCTTTAAGGGCATTCAGTTTTGAAAAGATTCCACCTTCAGAATCAATATGAAGAAGAATCTCTTCTATCGCATCGTTCATCTCTTTTTGCTTATAGAAGTGTTCTATTGCTTGAAAGAGTTCTTCATCTTCGTGTTCTTGAAGATCGAGAATCTCTATTTCTTCGATTTCTCGCTTCAACGTGTCTATTGTCCGGAACCGTTCATTTTCATTCTGAAGAAGATTTTGCAGTTCCAAATGGCAGTCTTTTTCGTATTTTAATGCATTTTGAAAATCCTGTCGCAATTTTTCTGCATCGATATAGGCATCGTAATGTAATGCCGGCATCTGATTTTTCAAAAGTTCAATGTGCGCATGCTGACTACAGGACTCTATTAAATAGTTTAAAACGTGTTTTAGAACGTTTATCTGAACTGATTGATTGTTGATGAAATTCTTTGTTTTCCCTGAGTGGTTGAGCTTTCTTAAGATGGTAATATCTTCGTCGTCTTTTGAAATTCCAATGGTTTCGAGGTATGCAGAGAGTTCTTTTGACGCTACAAATGTAGCTTCTACGCTACATTCATCTTTTCCTTTTCGAATCATGGACGTGTCAATCTTATTTCCCATGAGAAAAGAAAGACTGGAAAGTACTACTGACTTTCCGGATCCTGTTTCTCCTGTAAGAACATTAAATTTATCTGAAAAAAAGATTTCGCATTCTTCAATCAATACGAGGTTTTTAATAAATAATCTTTGAAGCATGTTAACTTGAAAGTTGTTCAAACGTTTTAAAATGAGTTTTTGCAATTTGTTTAAAAATTTCAGGTCCTGATTCGGAGTATATTTTTTTTGCGCATGCAACAGTTGCACTCGATGCGCCTTTTGGAAGAATCATTCCCATCTTTTTTTCAAGCCTTTCCATGCAGGTGCAAAAGGCGTCTCGAGCAAGGATCGATGCGCCTGCAACGACGATGTCTTGTTCTCCCTTCGTCCTTTGTACAAGGTGAGGTATATTTTGTAGTCCTTTTTTCTTGATTGCATAGAGAACTACCGAATCATTTGCGAACTTGTCTAGGATGACGTTTGGGCACGATGTTTTTTGAATGAGATTTGAGATGACAGTCGCATGGCCCCAGGCAAGGAGCGAATTGAGGTTTTTAAACGATTCATACATCTGGTTGTATTTTAATGGCATGATCGTAATTACATCGTAATAGGGACAAAGTTTCTTTATATCTATTGCAAGCTTTGCGATCGTTTTATCGCTCATCGTTTTAGAATCTTTGACGCCAATTTTTTTTAATTCGATGATTGTAGAGCCTTCTGCAAAAAGTCCTGCAACGCATAATGGTCCAAAAAAATCGCCTTTTCCGGCTTCGTCGACGCCAATATGTGGGGATAAATCTATGCTTTCATCTGTTTCGGGAATAGAGTGGGCAAATGATCCTAAAAGTTCCGGTTCTAAGTAAAATTCAATGAATTCCTTACTTTTTTTTCCCTGAACAACGAGCTTTAAGCTTTTATAGAGGGTAAGGTTGAGTTCTTTTTTCTTTGCAGAAAAGAAGGTATGGGGCAATACAGTGATTTCAAAGCCCTGATCGAGGAGATCAGACTTGAGCTTTTCTATTTTTGAGACGTCGAGCATAAATACAGAACAAGACACTAAAAACTCATAAGTTACATTTTGTCTATACTTGTACCATGCAAGCAACTTTTTTGCATAAATCAATTGATGTTGTATACTTTTTAGTGAATGTAACACTATTCCAAATTGGAGATTTTATGACAGATACAAAAGCCCTCGGAGAAATGTTTCGGCAGCGTCGTTCAGAGATGAATATTTCGTTAAAAGATGTAGAAAACGCAACTTCTATCCGCATGTCTTACCTCCAGGCTATTGAAGAAGGGCTCATGGAAAGGCTTATTTCGCCGATTTATGCACAAGGGTTTGTAAAGCAATATGCGACATACCTCGGACTCGATGGAGAGCGTATTATTGCAGAACATGGTGATATGTTTAAAAAGGGGACACAGCAGGATTTTGCCTACGGCATTGGAACTCTAGAAACTCGAGGAAATCCAGGGGCTGGGGTAAAGTGGCTTCCTAATGCTGCATGGCTTTTTGCCTTTTTTCTTCTTATTGTAATTGCCTACTACGTAGCAAGAATGCTCGAGGTCGTATAAGGTGTTACAAAAAATCAAAAAAAGCGCTGCAACTTTCGGCTATGGCGTGTGCATGGGTATTGCTGATATTGTTCCAGGAATTTCCGGAGGAACAGTTGCCTTTATTTTAGGAATTTATGAAGATCTTTTGAAAAGTATCAGCTCCTTTGATCTTCAAGGTGTAAAACTTTTATTTTCCTGTAAATTTCGCGCTTTTTTCGATCGAATCTCTTGGCAGTTTTTACTGCCTTTACTTTGTGGAATAGTATTTTCTTTTATTACTTTTGCAAAGTTTTTTACCTTTCTTTTGAATCACGAGATATATCGAATGTATCTCTACTCTGTATTTTTAGGGCTAATTCTTGGTTCAATTTTGTATCTTTTAAAAAAGATATCTCTAAAAACAGGTAAAGAATTGCTTTTTTTTGTCGTTGGATTTGGTATTGCTTTTATTTTAACAGGAAATACAATCAATGAACAAATTCATGAGCCACTTTATAGTATTTCTTTATCAAAAGAAAAACAAATCAAAATCGATCCCAAAATACAAGGGAAAAATATCGTAAATTTAAAAGATGGCAACCTCATCGATGTTCCACAGTCTATTGCCTTTAGCATGTATGCAAAAAAATTAGTAGATACAAATGACATTTTATATGATTCAAATAACGCGCCTATTGAATATATAAATTTTAAAGTTCATTCTTCATTTCTTAATCTTAATGTCGTACTTTGTGGAATAATTGCAGTATCAGCGATGTTACTTCCTGGAATTTCGGGAAGCTATATGCTTCAAATTCTTGGAATGTATGGCTTTATCCTTCTAGCTGTTGTAGATCTCGTTGAAGGATTGCGCAGTAGAAATTTCGACTCCGATGCTTTTTGCATTGTCTTTAGTATGATCCTTGGTATTGCAATTGGTGCAATAGTTTTTTCTCGCTTTGTTAGTTATCTTTTATCTCATTATCACAATATGACATTAAGCTGTCTTTTGGGTTTTATGATAGGTGCATTGCGGTCAGTATGGCCATTTTGGACATATGAATATGTCATTAATCCCATGCGTCTTTATGATGGATATTCGATAAAACAAATTTCTCCTATTATTCCCAATGTATTATCAGTGGAATTTGCCTATTCTATTCTTTTTCTTTTCTTTGGTTTTTTTATTGTAAAAATAGTGGATTTTTTAGCTATACGTAAAAAAACCTTATCTATCGATTAATCTGTTTTTACAATAAATCAATTAATTGTTATTGGTAGAAATATACAAAAAATTCTTGGTTTTATATGAAATTTCGTTTTTTTGTAGTATTTTTCTTATGCAATATTTTTTTTGTAACGAATTTTAATTATGCAAAAAAAGTAAAAAACGAAGTCGATTTAGATCCAACTCCTTATATGCTTCCTCATGATCATTGGCTTCGTCCAACTCTAAATCGTACATTTTCAAATCCAAATGTTTTGACAAATGCAGATACATTAAGAGAATCCGGCTATATTACAGTATGTGTTCGCCCGGGTAGTTCACTTCGAGTCGTTCATCATCCCGATGTAAAGGGATATCTTTACAAAGTAAATATTGATTCTGATTGTAAAGGAAAAAGGAGAGACTGCAATAACAAACTCGTTCAGCGGTGCATTACGGCACAACTCATTCGCGATCTTATTAGAACCCACAATATCCGGTATTTTACCGTGCCTCAAAAATGGATATATGAACCTACATGGAGTGGAAAAGACGGAAAAGCAGTGAGTTATGTTCTGATTGTCGAAGACATGCACACAAAAACGCGCGCAGAATCGTATAAGGCGTGGAAAGAAATAGCAACCAAAAGACATGTCGAAGAACTATTTATAATCTTGAGTAATGGGTATGCATCGCTTGCAATAAGCCAAAATATTCCCTATAAGGAAAATGGCGTTTTTGCCTGTATTGATACCGAATACCCAAAACGAAATTTCGACTTGAAGCGCTTATCAAAGCGATTGCCGAAAAACAAAAGGCTATTCTGGAGAAAGCTCGTAAGATCACAAAAACCAAAAAAAGAGCAAGTTTCGCAATAAAATCATTTTGGTACACTTTCTACAATATTATAATAATTATTTTTAATACATGGTATAATTTAAATAGGGATAGTAATGGCATTTATAAATGTTGTTAGGAGGTGAAAAATGGAAGGTCCTAGTGCTCCTCGCGATCCGATGATGGATAAATCTGCGAGGGAGGCCGCGATTAAAGAGGCTTTTGAATCTTTTGAGCCATCAAAGCTTGATATAAAGAAACTCGATCAAGAAGAACGAAAAGTGCTTTTGACAGTTTTTAAGATTTTAAAAGGGGAAGATGTTGCACCAACCACTGAAATAAAAGTAAGAAAAATGGTACAGACAATGAAAAATGTAGGAGAGAGATTGTCTGAGATTTCTAAAGAGGATGAAAGATCATCTTTTGTTAAAGCGTTCAGTAATATATTCGGCGGTAGGATAAGTCCTCAAGCGGTAATGAAAGCGTATAACAAATTGCCTATCGAGATAAAAGATAGAAAGAAAGTTAGTGGTAGTTCACGTTCCGGTTTTATAGCAGAATTGACCCCTGCACGACGGAAAGAAGTTATAGCTAAATTTAAAAATGAAAAACTATATCTTGAAGAACGAAAACGCAATATAAGTAGTTTTCGCGATGAGATAAAGAAATTAAACGAGTTAAATTCATATAAACTGATGGATCGGAATAAGATGAACGAAATAGCTCGAGGTCTGCTCACAAAATCTGAACAAAAACAATCTTCAAGTCCCCATGCTGACCATATTGAAAATAAAGGGCAATTATCCAAGCAATTGACGGCTATTGTAAAGGAACGAGAGAATGCAATTAAAGATTTGATAGATGAAGTGACACATGTTCTAGCGGGCGACCCAGACTATCGAATTGAAGGCAAACCTAGTAAGCAAATTGCGGAAGAAAAAATCGAATTTCTTACTAAATTGTGTGATAATTACGAAAAAGATTTAAATTACTTTATGAAACAAGACGATGCTACTCTTGCATTACTGGAAAAAGCCGATCCTGATGCAAAAGCATAACCTTATAGGTTAGCAACCATACACTTCTAATTAGGGCTAATAGGAGTTATAGTAAACTTTATGTAAAAACAGTCCTGATGCTGGGGCAGTAATACCGGCATGAATTCTGTTATTTGGATTGGAAAGGAGAAACTCTATGATAGTACATTTAAGTTTACCACAGGCAATATAAGAAAGAGTTCCTACGATATTTCGCACCATTTTATATAAAAAATTATTCCCTTTTATTTTTATACAAATTTTCTTAAATCCAATTTCATCTATTTGAATCGAATACAGCGTGCGAATAGGTGTTTCATCTTTTACGTCGTCGTGGTTATTTCGAAATGAGCTAAAATCGAACGTTCCAATCAATTGAGATGAAGCATCTCTCATTTTTGCAAGATCGAGAAAATTTCGATTATGCCACGAGTAGAGTCGCTCAAAAGGTGGTATTACCTCGTCGTAACACACAAAATAGTGATATTCTTTTGCAATGGCATCTAACGTTGGGTGAAATGACTCCGACATGTGATAAAGCTCATGAACGACGATGTCGTATGGAAGAAGGCAATTGATACTTTTTTTTAGTTTTTCCAGTTCTAAAGAATCATTTTCTATAAAAAAGTTCACAATTTGCCCATGGGCATGAACGCCGCGATCTGTGCGGCTTGCCGCTTGAAGTGTGACTTTGTGTCTTACAATTTGTTGAATTGTTTTTTCCAGGGTTTCTTCAATGGAAATTCCCGAATTTGTCTTTTGAAAACCAAAGTAACGAGTGCCATCGTAAGAAATTTTTAAGACGATGTTTTTTTTCATCACGCAGGTAGTGGCTTATTCAAAAAGATGATTATCCCTTCCATAAAGCGCTCGACGGATATCAAGATTAAAACCATGCCCATGAGCTTTTCACAGGCGGTTAATCCGTTTGATCCAACGAGTTTAAAAATAGACTTTGAAAACAAAAGAATCGTGATACTTGCAATCCACGAAATGAATATTGCAAGCAACATGATGATTTGAGACGTTTCTGTATGTGCATAGAGCATGACTGTTGCAAGAAGAGATGGTCCTGCAATCATGGGGATTGCAAGTGGCACTAAAAATGGCTCAGTTTTTGGCATTGCGGGGTCTAGTACTACTTCTTCTTGTGGAAAGAGGATTTTCAATGCAGTTAAAAAAAGAATGATGCCAGATGATAGGTAGACGACAGGCTCTGCTAATTTCAGACTATTGAAAATAGTTTCGCCAATGAAGTTGAACAGCAAAATGAGAAAAAGAGCGATAAACATTTCTCGGACAATGATTTGCTTCTGTCTTCTTGGTTTTAGACCTTCCAAAAACTTAATAAAGGACTTAATGTTTCCCACGGGATCCATTATTAAGAAAAGAACGAGAGTTAACGACAATAAAGGCATACTATCACTTTTGAATATAATCTATAAAAAGGGATGCTCCTTTGATGATGATATCCATAGATATCATAGAAAGAATCATTCCCATGAGTTGTTCCAAGGCTAAAAGCCCACGTTTTCCTAAAAGTTTGTTGAGATAAGCAGATGATACGACGACAAATGTTACTGCGATCCAGGCTATGACGCAAGCAAGTGTTATTTTGAGGTCATTTTGTTCTTTTGCAGAATAGATCATTATCGTCGTCAGAGTCCCACCACCGGTAATCAGAGGTGTTGCAATGGGGACAATAAATGGCTCGATTGTAGATTTCGCTTTACTCGCTGTAGGCTCCGGGGGAAAAATCATGCCGAGAGATACTAAAAATAGGAGTGTTCCTCCCGAAAGGCCTACCGCAAACTGCTGGATTTTAATTGTCTTTAAAAACGCATCTCCAAGATATAAAAAGGCAACTGCTATCAAGAAGGAAAATATGGATTCTCGAAAGAGAATGATTTTTTGTCGATCGAAAGGGAAGTCTTTTACGATCGTCACGAAGGCAGGGATATTTCCAATTGGGTTTGCAATGAGAAAAAGGCTTAATGCAATTGACCAAAGTGACATGTATTTCTTGCCTTATATAAGGTTAACTTTGAGCTAGACTTTGAGTAAGGGCTTGTACTTTTATCGCATCGTAAGAAAATCCTGCAAATGTTCCAACAATTCCAGAAAATGCCATTCCGATATAAAGATTTTGATACGCTGTAAAAATTGCAGTAACCGTCAAGATAATGTGTAATGGGATAACAGCGTTTTCCACGTAGTAGATGCCCCTCGTACAGTCTCTAATAAAAGTATAGACTGCTCCATAATTTTGAACAAGAAAACTCAATGTGAAAAAAGTACATCCCGTTGCAAGTACACAATATAAAGGGCTTGAAAAAATACCATAGGCAATGCCAGAAATAACAGCACATGCTGCAATGTATTGTATTTTTTCAAAGGGTTCATACCAAGAAGTTTCTATATCTCGCAAGAGATATAAATCAGAAGGTAACTCATTGTGAACGAACATAATATAAAACCTCTAAGTTGAGAATGCACTATGCAAGCAATTCAAAGTAATGTGCAAAATATAGCAGAAAGTCAAGAACAAATAGCATACCTTTATAATGGGGTTAAATATTCGAGGTATAGAGTATCTCCAACCTCTATCTTCCAGCGGGTACTTCTTTATAAAAATGGTGTTGTTCTTAAATGGATTGATTATTCTTATGGTCCAATATTACATAGTGTTTTTTCTAAAAAAAATGTACGTCCCGTTTTCTTTGATTTTATTCCTTTTGAAGTAGTCGCATTTATCGCAAATAAATTATCTTTGAAAAGTCTTTTGTGTTTTACAGCAACAAATAAAAAATTTTCAGAAGGAACGCTTTTCTTTCTTAAAAATAATGTGTACGCACAAACTGAACTCATCCGTGCTTATCAATGTTCTTCTCGCTTTTCCATTCCACAGAAATATCTCAACCTGTGTACCAAAATTTCGCATGTGCAATTTTACGATGCCTATCGTACAGAGGAGCAAATATCTTCTCTTTGTCGACAATTTTCAAAATTAAAGTTCTTCTCTCTGTATTGCAAAAAAACCTTGGATTTATCTTTCCTCAATAACATCGAAAATTCAAGAAATACTTTAGAACAACTCACATTGCAATTCGAACAGCTTTCACTTTCGCCGAAGGATGAAGTGTTTTTTCCATTACAAAAAGTTCGAAAGCTCAGAATTTTTGCAAATTTTTTCATGGAAAATCCAGTGTATTTCTTTCTTTTGTGCGCAACGCCATCTATACAGTGCATTGAGTTACATGGAAAATCAGAATCTAAAACTAAAGTTGATTTGGGAGTGCTTGTCCGTTCTTTTGAACAAATTAATTCAATACGATGTTCCTCCATTTTTCTCGAGATTGTCCCACACCAGGATAACCACAATGCATTTGCTCAAATAACTCGACTTGAATTTTCAAGATGTCAAACTATGGATGATCGGATGATCAAAAAAATAGCAAAAACCTGCCTTAATCTTACAGATTTTACCATTTCTGAATGTGCAAATGTATATGGAGAAACATTATATAAATTGGGAGAACGCTGTTCGTACCTGGAGGCATTTGTTTGTAAAGCAATGTGCTCACTTACAGAATTTGGCATCGAACAATTTTCGAAAAAATTTAAAAAAATGAAGAAATTAAAAATTACTCGCACATCAGCGTTATGCGATGACTACGTTATAAATCTTCTGGCTTTTAATCAAGACTTACAGTCCTTATCTCTTTCTCATTGTCCTAATTTGACGAGCCAATTAATGAAGTACATATTTATGTATGCTCAACTCTTACAAGAACTTTCAATCTCTGGATTTTCGGATGTAAAGGATGTAGATGTTAAAAATCTCTATTTATATAACAATAATAATAACAAAAACAATATTCGAATCGATTCAAACCCACTGCTTTCAGAAACATCATATATCTATATTTCAACAATAGGTCAAAATTTAAAAAAATTGACAATTGGTGGAAACAAGAGAATTCGCCCAGAAGTGTTATCAGCTCTTTTTAAAAAATGTATAAATATCGAATATTTACAACTTCGGGAAATTAATTTTGAATTAAGAGATTATTTTGTAAAATGGGCAAAAAAACTAAATCATCTCAAGCAACTTAAAGTCATTCGAATCAAGTGGATTACGGATAGAGGTTTGAAAAAATTGAGTACACATTGTCCTTCTTTAAAAAAAATCTCATTTACATTTTGTTCTGGGATAACAATACAAGGAATAAAGTATCTCATGCAAAATTGCAGGAAAATTAAAAAAATTCATATTGAGTGGTGTTCAAAAATAACAAGAAATGAAAATGAATTTATAAAAAGTTACTATGGAATGATAAACCAGCAAGGATCTTTTTTTGTATCACGGTTAAATTTTTAGTTGATAATTGCTCATTTAAAGGGTTTTTAAAGAAAGGAATATTTCATGAGTTCGATAACACAACTTGAAAAGCTTATTGATGTAGACTGGACAAATTCTGTTCTTTCTTATAAAGGACAAGTCATAAATGACGTAGTTAGGATTGAGGAAGGAAAAATTCCTGGAAAAGGGCGCATCGTAACAAATGGCAGCACCCTATATGCAATAGTTGCAAATGCTGCATCATTTTTTGGGTGGCATACAAATACCTTTGATTTACTAGGGTCTTATTATTCAATTCGAAGTATGATTATTTCAGCTGTAAAAGATGTCACTTTGAGTTACACAGTCATAGACAAATACATGCTGATTAAAGATGCTCTAAAGTCATATGATAAATTTCTCGAAAGTGTGAAGCAAAAAAATATTCTTGGAAATAGGGCTTTTATAGAATATTACAAATTTAAAAAATCCAAAAAACAAGAACTGCTGGGAAACATATACATCAAGTATAAAAAGAAAGCACAAAAAAAATCCAAGGAAGAACTACGCAATAATAGAGTACATCGACCAAACATTTCTCAAAATCGCACTTTTTCTTTTATGAAAATTATAACTGATTATACTCTTTGGCATGCATTAGACAATGAAAGGATTAAATTAGAAAGAAAAGAATTTAAAAAACTAGCTGAAGAAGAAAAAATAACTAAAGGATTAACTGAAGGTCTACGAGCTGCAGTGATCAATTATCCTCGGTCAATACTTTTTGTTACGCTTGCAGATTATTTTCTAGAAATTGAAAATTCCTCTACAAAATTAGAGTATGGATTAATATCACTTTTTCTTCTTATTGTAGGCGTTGCCCCATTATTTGAAGAGACAATTAAAGGGGGTTTAGCACAAAATGGTCTAAAATTGTTACAAAATGGTGTAAAACGTATATCACCTTCTATTTTAAAAAATAACAGAATTATTAAGTGGTTAACTTCTCCATCATGTAGAATTATAGTAATTAATTCCTTATGGGCTTCAGTACATTTATTAAATTCTAATGAGATTGGTAAAAAATATGCAATTATACAAGCATCAAATGCACTACTATATCCTGGAACTACAATATTATTCGAAATAACACAAGATGGTTATGCCCCTATTGCAGCACATGCAGTCAATAATTTGATTTCATTTACTATAGGACTTGCAGTACACATACTTTTTGACTAATTGTTGAGTTGAGCAATCGCCTGATCGAAGATCTTTTTGTCTGAATCAATGCGTATATTTTCACCGTAATATTTAATCACGCGTTTGAGTGCGATTTTGTAAAGGTAAAAGTCAATTTGTTCTTTTGGAGGAATTGCTTTTCCAAAGGATTGATACCCATCGATGAAGGCGTTTTTCATGAATTTTGCTTCTTTATTTGTAAGCCCCTGGATTTTGCGCAATTCTATTTGATCGAAGATCGTAGCTACATCTTCGGCAGAAGCTCCTATCGGTGTATAAGACCTGCCGCAAGAAAGAGACGTATTTGCAAGGTCTATAGTCGATAAGAGATCGTTTTCTTCGTCGTAAAGGAAGTTGTTAAAGTTTGCATCGTTATGTGTAAAACTCCAAACAAAGGGTTTATCTGTGAGAGTGGCTATATTTTTTTCAAATCCATCGAGGACCTTTTTTTCTGTTAAGCCATATTTTGGAGACTGGTTTATTTTGTTTAGGGCTTTTTCTAATGTCCTTCGATATATTTTTTCAGGATAAGGATGAAGGACCTTTTTTGGGGCAGGGTGAGCATAATGAAACTCTTGGAGCCCTTGTCCTAAGCGATACATGATTTTTCCAAGTCTTTTAAAGGCAACTTTTCGCTCTTTTGAGCCTTTTTCTAACTCTAAACTTTGAGCAAAGAATTTGGAGAGGGTAGAACCAAGAGCAGGGGTTTGAGCAATCATGACATAACGGTCGTTATTTACTTTGTCGTAATAGGAGGCAACGCCTTCAATCTTTACCCCTTTCAAATAGTGTAGTTTCAGCATTTCTATGAGGCGAATACCGAATATTTCGGGCATAAACTCAGCAAAGTCTTTTTTCATGATTTTCACGTATAAAACCGTGGTATTAGAAGAGTCAATGATGCGGTATACAGAATCGCCGCTATTGCCGTTGCAGGAAACTATCGATAAATT
>JBDHQC010000189.1:0-2768 GCA_039806815.1 Parachlamydiales bacterium | reverse complement strand
GAGCCTTTTTCGTTAGTAGTTTTTGCGTTCACAAAAGTTCTAAACGAAATAAGGCTCTTTTTTCAACTAAATACCTTCAAAATATATCCTGAATGGGGCTTACGTTAAACCGGCGTTATTTACCCCAAAGAATTTGATTCCATCCGTTAACTCCCCTGTTATAGGAACAATTTTCTTTTCGTATAACCTTCCAAAAGGAATGAGGGCAAAATTTGTTTTCTTTAAAAGCAATAAGGATATGCCTGATGTTCCATGTAGCCATTTTACTTGCAAAGGTTGAAAAGAATTTTGTTTTTCTAAAGAGGAAATCTTTGTTCTTTTTTTGGATGGCTCTTCGGAGATTTGAGTTGAAGAAGATTCATCAACGTGCCTTCTTTTGGTTTCATTTTCGTATGAAATTAAAGAAAGCCTAATTGCTTCTTCAATTTGCTGTTCATAGCTTGATGAATTATTTGTTAATTGATTCATATTTTAAATTCATTTTAAGATGATAATTTTTTATATTATTAAAATGCAGGTTTTTATAAAATATAAAAATTCATAATTATAATAATTTTAATAAAAATAAGGTGAGAATGGAAGCGTCATTTAAAAGTAAAAGTTATTCAGATTACGAAATCAATCCTTTGGGTATTCGTAGTTTTTTAGATAGAATGAAGTCTAAAGGTATCATTAACCAAGATGGTCTGAATTCTATTAAAGGAGCTATTAAGTATTCCGTTCAAAAAAGTGATATTAATTTATTTAAACGCTATCTCAATGATAATTTTAGTTTTCTATCAAATTATCCTAAGACGAGCGCGAAATTAGAGAAAAAAGTTCTTGGTTATATAAAACTTAGGAATTTTTTGCCTAAACCTTCAGGTCCAGTGACAAACCCGGTAGGAGGGGGAACCACGTCTTTTGGAATACTACCAAGTTCTCCTATAGTCCCTCCTATGCCATATACGTCTGTAACCTCAATGCCGACTTTTATTCCAACAGTAACCCCTATATCAACAACTTTTCCCTTTGCATCCATGCCATTTTCAGCGTCATCATCATTTATTTCACCTACTCCTATGCCTTCTATTCCCTTTACGCCTGCAACAATGACACCATATATTCCACCTCTAGCTTCTATTCCTTTTTCGCCAATGCCATCTTATATTCCA
The DNA here is from genome assembly GCA_039806815.1 of Parachlamydiales bacterium. Lineage (GTDB taxonomy): Bacteria > Chlamydiota > Chlamydiia > Chlamydiales > FEN-1388 > JBDHQC01. Next base: position 1,614 of record JBDHQC010000189.1, on the reverse strand, counting down.
CCTATGCCTTCTATTCCTCTTACCTCAACAATGATGGGACCTTATCCTACCAGGGGAAGTATCCCGACGATGCCAAGCACTTCTTTTGGAGTCCCAATGACTACTCCACCCTCAGATATTCGCAAAAGAGCTCATAATGAGGCATTTCCTAAAGTAGAAACGACAAATACTGAAGTTGAAAAGCGACAAAAGTATAAAGTATCTGTTGAGGAAAGAAATGAAACAGTTAAAAAAATTAAGACGCTACGAAGTCAATACATTAAAGATGATATAGACGCAGAACATGTGCGTTTATGCAGTTCATCTGAAGATTTGGGAAAAAAGATAAGCTCAGAGCTTTTAAAGAATATGCAACATGCTTTCAACAGAGATCAAATTCGATTACAAAGTCGCGCTTCTACTGATACGAGATTAAACTGGAGCCTTTCCAGACAACAAGTCAAAAATATCCAAATCATGGTTGGAAGAACATTAGAGTTGCAAAAAGCATTGCCGGATCACTATGTCTTCTTACATGCTCAAAGTTCTGCTTGGTTGTGCGTAGGAATGCTTATGAAAGAAATCTTGAAAATCAAAATTCCAGAAGTAAATAGAACCTGTTTTAAAGTTTTGCGCTGGCCAGGACTCAATCTTCCTCATGAAGTTACACCTTCTGATTTAGTTGATGATCACAATGAAGATATACGAGAGCGCCTTATTTCTGCTGACGGTTTTTTACTAAATCATAGTACATTCGAGTCGTACTTGGATTTACTTGTTAAAAATATCAGCATATCAGGAGGGTATGAAAAAGTAGCTCAGATCCTCATGAAATTACTTATAGAAAAATGCAAACTCGATCCATCTATAGATCCAAAGCCCTACATCAATAAGATAATGAATGTTGTACAGTCGGCACCAAATTCAGGAAATCTTTTTGCGTATGTGATTCCAAAAAAAACGTGCGAAGTGTTCCAAAAAGCGATTGTTTATGCATCACATCCCTATGGTAGGCCTTGCAATTGCTGTTCTGATGAATTCCAGTGGGAACGATTGAAGCAATTACAACAAGGAAAGCTGGACGGATTAGGGTGTAACACGCAAATTGTTGACAAAATGGGTCGTCAGATTCCGATGGTTCCACAATATCGCATTCAAGCACTTGTGGCAACGCCACGTCGTGGCTGTTGTGTTGTACGTCTTACTCCTTTTGATTTACAAGACTATAAAAATCAACTCAGAGAGTGTGTCAAGTCTGTTGCAAAAGAACTTGCACCCTATATGAGAATTCCGTAATTACAAAAAAGACAAGGAATTTGAATTCCTTGTCTTCAAATCCTCTTTCATTGTAATTTCACTTGATTTTGTTCATGCATCTAAAATTGACAAAGGAAGGGTTGAAATGAACGTATCAAAACTACACAGTGTAATGCCAATCGATCACGGACTAATTGAAGGACTCTATGGAGCATGCTATGCAAACCAGCCTGATTTAGTAGAACACTATTTAAGTAAACGCCGGTTTAACGTAAGCCCCATTCAGGATATATTTTGAAGGTATTTAGTTGAAAAAAGAGCCTTATTTCGTTTAGAACTTTTGTGAACGCAAAAACTACTAACGAAAAAGGCTCAAAA
>JBDHQC010000043.1:0-12436 GCA_039806815.1 Parachlamydiales bacterium | reverse complement strand
TTTCGGAACTTTAATATCGAATGTCATCGAGCACACTCTTCAAGGTTTTTTTGAAATTGCTTTGCTTTGAGGGCTTCTTGCCATGTGTGTTCAAAACTGATGAAATTATCATCCCATTCTAACAAGGTAGAGACTCCGCCCGTTTTTGGATAAACTTCTGCGTAAATTTTCCATACTTCATCGCAGACATAAGAATCGTGGGTATCGAGGACATATGATCCCATGTCAGAATGACCTGCAAGATGTATTTGCAATACGCGATCAAGAGGTATTTGTTCGTAATAATCTTTTGGATCAAAGCCATGATTTCTGCTCGAGACATAAATATTATTGACATCGAGCATCATGAAGATATCTGCTTTTTCAACGACTTGAGTGTAAAATTCCCATTCCGGCATCTCGTCGGAATTGTAGGTTAAATATGAGGATAAATTTTCTAACGCAAAAGGAATCTCCAAATAGTCCTGGACGATTTTTGCGCGTTCTGCAACATAATCAATAACTTCTTTTGTGTAGGGCAAAGGTAAAAGATCGTGAAAATGATGCCCTGGAAGCCTCCCCCACGAAAGATGATCAGAAAGCCATGGTGTCTTTGTTTTCCTTGCAAGGTCTTTTAATTTTTTCAGATAATCAAAGTCCAGAGGATCAGGACTTCCGATTGCCAATGTTACCCCATGTAAGACGACTGGATATCGTTCTAATATGCGCTCGAGGTTTTTTATAGGCTTGCCATCTTCAACCATGAAATTTTCTGAGATGATCTCAAACCAGTCTATATCGGGTTTCTGACTAAAAATTGCTTCGTAGTGTGGGATTCTTAAGCCAATGCCAATGCCGAGATTTGGAATGTCTTTATTTTTCACGAGGATAATTTCTCAAGTAATAATGAAGGAGATCTTAGAAGGTGTTTACAAAGTTCTAATAACCCTCTTAGGTAAGATCTCCCTAGAAAATATGTCTTTTTACAATACAGTAGAACGCTTTTGTGCCATTTCATCTGTTTGGTTTGCAATATACCCAGTTTTTGCTCCACCCTTGCAGCCTCCTTGGCCTTTGCAAGCATTTTGTCCTTTGCAAGCATGAGTATCTGTTTTGCAATTTCCTTTGCCTTTGCATGCATTTTTTCCTTTACAGCTTTGATCGGGCATATCTTGGCCCATTGCGCAGAATTCGACATTTACTTGATCTGCATTACACGGATTTCCACTTGCACCGAATAACGCAACAGAGCTCACACTTAACAAGAGCAACTTATTTAATTTTTCTTTACTCATATTTGACCTTCCTTTTTAAAAACGTGGAAAAATTTTCCAATTTTTACATAACACATTAAGGAAAATTTTGTCATTTAACTCAATAAGAAAAAATTTAAAAACCATTAAATGGAATAAAATGATTTGCTATATATAGGCCCTGCATACAAAAAAGGCATTTTGATGATTGAAAATTATATTCGGAATAGTTTTGAACGAGTACTTATTGATCCCATTGTCGCTCAGATGAAACAATCAGATCTAAGGAATATCACTCCGAATGCCGTGACGTGTTTGGCACTGTTCTTTGGTGTACTTTCCTCTATCTTTATTGCAAATAATTTGACTATTGTTGCAATCTGTGCTCTTTTGTTTTCAGGATTTTTCGACATACTCGATGGAGCATTTGCCCGTCAAATCAATCGAGTATCAAATTTTGGAGCAGGATTTGACATTGTCTCTGACAGAATCGTAGAAGCATCAATAGTCTTAGGATTTTATTATCTATCACCTCAAGACAGAGGTGATACATGTCTTCTCATGCTATCTGCAATACTCATTTGTGTTACTTCATTTTTAGTCGTCGGTATATTTTCCCAAAACACCTCTCAAAAAAGCTTTCACTATAGCCAAGGATTAATGGAAAGGCCGGAAGCATTTTTCTTTTTTTTCATAATGACACTTTTTCCAGCATATTTTTTCATTTTTGGGTTGATATTTTCTATTTTGGTCATGTTCACAGGATTATTTCGAATGTGGCAATTTCGAAAGTGTTCATCAACATTACTTAAACCATGATTTTACAGATGTTGCTATCGTTTCTTTCAACCAAAGGTCTGCTGTTTGTCTGAGCCCGAGTGCATATGTTGGATAGGGAAATATAAGGGAAGCAAGCTGTCTGAGAGGAATTTTTTTATACATTGCCAAGGATATAATGGGAAGCATGTCACCTGCATTTGGTGCGACAAGAGTTGCTCCTAGTATTTGACTCGAATATTTTTTTGTAACTACTCGAAAAAAACCCATTGTCTCTGACTGTGTGATTGCTCGATCCACTTTTTCCAATGGAAAATGATAGACGGCAATATTTTTCTTTCCATATGACTTTTCAGCGTCTTCTTCACTAAGACCAATACTTGCAATTTCTGGACTTGTATAAGTAACTCGAGGAATTGCCTGGTTATCTATTTTCTTCTTGAACCAAAATGGGAGTATGAGCGTTGTGAGAACGGCTCTTGCTTCATGTTCTGCTCGATGTGTAAAAAATGGCGGACCAGTTACGTCGCCGATTGCAAAAATATGAGATACATTCGTTCTTCCATAGCAATCGACCGGTATTCCAGAAGATGAAAAATTGATTTTTGCATTTTGAAGATTCAACTCCTGAATGTTTGGCATTCGTCCACTTGCGACCAATAGCTTTTCTGTTTGTATCTGTTTTGTTTTACCATTTGTAAAAACCAAAAGAGTAAACAGGTTTTGGTCAAAAGTGACTGATTGTACCTTGGCATCTAATTCAAGTTCCATTCCTTCTGAAAGAAATTGCTTTTCTATCAAAGATTGTGCAACTCTTTCTTCTCTTTCGAGTAAATGAGGGTGTGAATGGATTAGAGTTGTTTTTGACCCTAATCTCAAAAACGCTTGTCCGAGTTCACTTCCAATTGGTCCTCCTCCCAAAATTGCCAACGATTTTGGAATAGCACTTAATGAAAAAATCGTTTCATTTGTCAAAAATGGAGTATTTACAAGACCCGGTATGTCTGGAATCCGAGGGTATGAACCTGTTGCAATGACTATGTATTTTCCTTGAACATTACTTTGTGACTCATCACTTTGGATGACACAAAGTGTATGACTATCAACAAAATGGGCTCGTCCCGTCAAAGTAAAGATGCCTTTTTTGCGTAACGCATCCGGCTCTTCGTGTTTTCGAATAGATGAAACAATGTCTTGTACTCTTTTTAAAACGTGTTCTGCATCAGGAAAACTGCATTTATCAAGTCCAAGAGTTGTACAAAATTTTGCAGCATGAGATATTTTACTAGATGCTATGATAGATTTACTGGGAACACATCCAAAATTTGTACAATCGCCACCCCAATTTTCATTTTCTATAAGTAAAACTTTTTTACCGAAGGCAACAGCCCCATTGGCAACAACGAGTCCACAAGCTCCTGCTCCTATGACGATCACATCATATTTTTCCATACGCATGACCTTACTGTTTTTTTAATTTCTTTATGATGATAGGAAGTAAAGAAACAAGACCCAATGCAACTAATGCTATCTGCATATCTTTTGTAAAGATGGATTTTATGGAAAATTCTTGATTTGAATCTAAAATTGATCCAAGCCCTACACCTGCCTGTGCATAAGCATATGCTCCTGGAAGGATTCCTATCATAGTCGTCCAAATATACGTACGTACACGCACACCTAAAAATGCTGGTGCTAAATTAACGAGCCAAAAAGGAAACACGGGAACGAATCGGAGAAAGAGCATGTAGTTTGCTTCATTTTCTTGAAATCCCTTCGAAAATTTATCGAGAAAAGGGGCTGCCTTTGTTTTTAAAAACCCTTCTGTTGATACACGTGCAATCAAGAAAATTGAAACCGCACCAATAGTTGCACCAATTACTGCATAAAGAGTTCCCCAGGGCTGAAAAAAAAGAAATCCTCCGAGAATTGTCATAAATGCTCCCAGAGGAAGAGATACCATTACGAAAATAGAATACAATACAACATAACAAAGAGGAGCAAGATAAGGATGAAGATTTACATTTTCTTCAAGAATTGCTCTATAGTATTTAAGATTTTCTAAAGAGAAATGCTTTTGTATTCCAGAAAAGTATGCTACCAAAGAAATGAGTATGAGAATGGCTAAGGGAAGAAACTTTTTCCATTGAAACTCTGAGTCTTTATCCACTTTTTCACCCAAATGACTTAATACTTAACCTGCCGTATTATTTTGTTTTTTACAATAAATAATCTAATTTGAAAGTAAATAACGAGAAAATTTCAACTTAGGTTAATTTATATTAGGTTAAAATTCCAAAGGTGCAATTTCTTTTAGTTGTTTTATCACGTCGATAAGAATGAAACAAATTTGGATGAGAAAATGTGCAGATCATCGCAATTTCGATGTTTTTTTCTAAAATACCGCACATTCTTAATTGATCAAAAGCAATTTGCCATAAATCAAAATGATTGTTTTCTTTTCGATATTTATGAAATTCCGAAAGAATCTCTGTTTTATAATTGATAAATTCAGAATGTTGTGGGCCAAGGCTCGGAGATATTAAGACAAGGATATCATCGACTTGAGAGTTATACGTTCTGCATAAAAAATGTATCGCTTTTTGATAGATATTTTGCATTTGCCCCCGCCATCCTGCATGAACAAGGAGTAAAACATCATTTTTTGTGTCGTACATAATGCCTGCTTGACAATCTGCATGTCTTATCATCATAAGTACATCCTTACATCCTGTTGCCAAAATATCTACATCAAGCACACTTACGTCACCATCGGGTCTATTTTCGATATTGTACAGGTTTGTCTTGTGGATTTGTTTTGCAAATACACAGGGAACGGAACAATTATTATTAATAATTTTTTTAACATCTTCAGAACTCAACCCCTGATTATGAGCAAAGACTCCGTGGATAACGTGAGGGTAATTTTGTAAAAGTTCAAATTCAAACCAAATTAGGCCATTTTTTTCTTTTCGAATCATCTTGTAATTTTTTTACACATTTTTAAACAATTATTTGTATAATGTAATGTAAGGCTTTATTTAAGAGAACCCTGTAGTGAATATCTTATTTCATATTTTTAGCAAGAAAACTTTTGCATATGTACTTTTATTGACAATTGCTTGCATTATTCCAGGTTGCTTTTGCTCAAAACAAAAAAAACCAACTTATGTCGTCGTAAGGAACATTTTCTGGGAATCAATCGATTTAAAGGGAACACAAAAAAGTGTGCAAGGGTTTACAGATGATTTGATGTACGATATTGCACAGCAAGAAAAATTTCGGGTCCAAATAATCTCAACAGAGGTTACCCCTATAGTTTCTGCTTTAAACAATCCTCAAGTAGATGGAGTGCTCTCAGCATACCCACCAACCCCTGACAACGAGCGTTATCTTCTATTTTCAGATCCTTATTTTGTCGTAGGACCTGTTTTAGTCATTCGCAAAGGATCTGGATTTACTTCACTAAACGATATGAATGGCAAAGAAGTTGCCTTTGAAAGAGGTTTTCCTTATGCCATACAACTTTCTGAAACTGCAAATTGCTATTTTAGGCCTTATGACAAAGTAAACGCAGCTATTGAGGATCTATTAAATAAAAGTGTCGATGGCGTGATTATAGACTCGACAATTGCCTTTCAATTGGTCCAAGGGCTTTATGCGGGAAAAATTCAAATCGCAGGAACACCCTTAAAGCCAACCGCGCTTCGTCTCATAACGATCAAGGGTGAAAATGATGAGCTCATCGACGTGTTCAATACAGGGCTAAAAACTTTTTATGCAGATGGGAAACTAGAAGAACTTTTGCATTATTGGAACCTATACGATGCACAGCATCTTTCCTTTCAAGAAATAAAAAAATGATCATTTTAAATGTATTGAGAATGTATATTATCCAGGATTTGAGGATCTATAGGACACGGTTCAATTCCCCATATTTCACGGCAGTATTCTAAAACAGCTCTATCGGACGAAAATTTACCCATGCTTGCAATGTTATGAATGGCATATTCTGCCCATTTCAGAGGAGTTTCATAGAGATCATCGACATTTTTTTGAGTCTTCATGTAATCGTCGAGATCTTTGAGAACGAAGAATCTATCGGGTGGCGCCCCCCAGGCACCTTCTAAAAGGGTATAATACAAAGAACTCAATGATTGATGTTCTGATTCTAATGATGCAAGCGAACGATCTCGTAGAGAATCTACCGCTCTCTTTATTTTTGGATTTTGAGAATAAATATCCCATGCTTTGTAGCTTTGGCGAGTTTTCATGTCTTGAATTTCTTGAGCCGAACAACCAAAGCGAAAGGGCCAATAGCGATCAGTAACTTCTTGGCGCATTTCAATGTTTGCACCATCCTCAGTTCCAATTGTTAATGCTCCGTTTATTGCAAATTTCATATTTCCGGTTCCTGACGCTTCCATTCCTGCAGTAGAGATCTGTTCAGAAAGATCTGTTGCCGGGATGATCATCTCAGCTCTTGAAACGTTGTAATTTTCGACGTAATCGACATTTAAAAATTGAGAGACGATAGGGTCAGCATTCACTTTTTTTGCAATGCAACAGATGAGACGAATGATATTTTTTGCAGTTTCATAGCTTGCCGCTGCCTTTCCCCCAAAAATAACAACCCGTTTTACATAATGGCCGGAAGGATTATCGAGAATGTCGTGGTACTGAATAATGACTCTTAAGGCATTCATGAGCTGTCTTTTATATTCATGAACGCGTTTTATTTGTACGTCAAAAAGAGCCGAGTTATCTAAAGTTATTAATGGATGCATTGGTTTTCCTTGCGCATCCCGAGGTCTTGCATCCTGACCAATAAAGTCCAATAACTTTTGTTTTCTTATTCGTTTTACTTCTAAAAACCGTCGTTGGGATGTTTCGTCACTTGCATATTCTGCAAGTTTTGCAATTTGACTAAAATCGCAAATCCAATCGCGACCAATTCGTTCAATGATGAATTGAGAAAGCTCTGGATTACAATTCAAGAGCCATCTTCGTTGTGTCACGCCGTTTGTGACATTTGTGAATCGATCGGGATACATTTCATAAAATTCTTTGAAGGTCTGTTTCTTTAAAATTTCAGAATGTAACTCTGCAACTCCATTGACCTTATGCGATCCAATAATTGCAAGGTTTGCCATTCTAACCTGTCCATTTTCGATAATGGACATTTTTCGCACTCGATCTTCATCATCGGGAAATTTTTTTCGAACATCGTTACAAAATTCATAATTAATTCGTTCGATAATTTTATACTGGCGTGGAAGGAGTACTTTAAATGTATTTTGATCCCATTGCTCTAAGGCTTCTTGTAAAACTGTATGATTCGTATAGCCAAGGCATTCTTGCGTCATATCCCAAGCTGTTTTCCATGGAACTAAGTACCTCGTCGTCAAAAGGCGCATGAGCTCTGCAATTAATACAGTTGGATGAGAATCATTGATTTGAATGCGTACTTTCTTATGAAAATCAGAAACATCGTCGTGGAATGAGTTATAATACCGAAAAATATCCTGTAAGGATGAAGATGCTAAAAGAAATTCTTGCTTCAACCTCGTCCTTTTTCCAATATCATGCGTATCACTTGGATAAAGAACATCTGTTAAAACTGTATTTTCTGCAGCCTGGTCAATTCTTCCTGCATTATAGCGCTGGAGTTGAAAATTTCTCGGAGACTCTTTTGTCGTCCACAATCGAAGAGTAACAACAGAAAAGTCTGGCGTTGCACTATATCCAACAATGGGAATATCGTAAGGGATAGCCCAAACTTCTTCGTAATCTGTAAGATCGTAGACCTCTTCACCTTTGACATTTACTTTTTTTACAGGAGTTCCTGAAAATCTTACGGCAGTTTTTCGTAAATCGCGACGAAATTCCCAGGGATTTTCCGAGATGAGCCATAAATCCGGCTTTTCAATTTGTACCCCATCCCATATCTGCTGTTCGAAAAGACCGTACTGATATCGAAGTCCATATCCACGTGCAGGCATTTTTAATGTGGCAAGTGAGTCGAGATAACAAGAAGCAAGGCGCCCCAAGCCACCGTTCCCAAGCCCTGGATCGTATTCTATTACAGCAATATCAGAAAAACAGCGATCTGCCTTTTTAAGAGCAAGTTGAACGACTTCTACTTCTTTGAGATTACCTAAATTATTATAGAGAAATCTTCCCGGCAAATATTCCATTGAAAGATAAAAAACTGTTCGAACATCTTTTTTCATCCACGTTTGAGCAGTCGCTTGCCAATGAATCATGATTTGTTCGCGTAATGCATAACAAAGAGCACGATAAAACTCATCGGCATTAGCTTCGTCCAAACCTCGTCCCATTGTGGTAATGAGGTAGTGTCTTATTTTTTGGACGAGCTCATCTGCTTGTTGATCAACTGTTTGTGCAACGAGAATTGTCATGATGCTTGAATTCCTCTTAAAAAAAACATATACATAGGTTTTGGATTTTTTTTTAGCATAAAGGATGTAATTTTGAGAAAAATTATGACTTCGGTTTCTTCAATAGTTTTGCTATTTTGTCTTGTAGGATTCCTAGCAATGATGTATTGGTCTCAAACAATTCAAGAAGATCGCCTCTTGAAAATTGAAAAAACTCTTGTGCAAATCAAAAATTCCTTGGGAGAAAAAAAAAGTCTTGAACCGACTGTGACTGAACGTACCGAAAAAAAGAAAAAAAAGAGGTCATATTGGGATTCTTCCCTCCCCAATTTACTCACAGAAGATGCGTTTTACACAAAAACATTACCGAAACTCTTACCCCCTCATTTTGTTCCCCACGGAACACTTCGATCAGAAACTATAGGTACATTTTATAATTTACTTCCCTTTTCTCAATGGGCAGATGTTATCGAATGGGAAAATCTATGCACAGGGTCACTTGCTCAAAATTCCTTTGGAAAGTACTACGCATTGAGTCCTGATTTAGCAATTAAAATAGATGAACGCACATCTTCTGATCCCAAAAAAAAAGTGTATTACGTACATCTTCGCGATAATCTTTTTTGGCAGCCCTTACAACAAGAACACTTTCCAAATTCGATTCGATTGTCTGAACATTTTTTAAAAAAGCATCCCGTGACAGCAGAAGACTTTGTTTTCTATTTTCAAGCCTATACAAACCCATATAATGATCAACCAACTGCAGTAACACTTCGACAATTAATACCGGAGGTTGAAAATGTCAAAGCACTTGATGATCTTACGTTAGAAGTGACAGTAAAGCTCATCGCTGTGCAAAATGAAGATGGCACAACTTCTTATCAAGCACCCTACTCTTCATTATACAACATTGCAGGGCTAAAGCCACTTGCTCGTTTTGTTTATCAGTATCTTCCCGACGGCAGTAAAATCTGCCCTGATGATGAATCGCCGAATTTTTATCAAAGAAGCTCTTTTTGGGCTCAAAATTTCATTCATCACTTTTCTTCTCGGATAATTGTTTCTTGTGGTGCTTTTATATTTGATGGGATAGACGAAAAAAAAATCTGCTTCAAAAGAAACCAGGAGTATTTCAATCCAGTATACGCTCTTTACAACTCTGTGGAGATTCACTTTTTTCAGACATATGATGCAATTTGGCGCGATTTTCAGTCACAAAAAATAGATGCTTGCACACTTTCTCCAGAACATCTCATTGAGCTCGACCGTTTTTTAAAATCCGATTATTACGCAAAACTAAAAAAAGAAAATAAATCGATCAAAGTGCTCGATTACATACGAAACCTTTATTTTTATATTGCATGGAACGAAAGAAATCCGCGATTTACAAATCCAAAAGTACGACAAGCTTTAGATTATGCAATTGATCGGCCTCGCATAATCAAACAAGGTCTCAATGGAAGCGGCGTTGAAGTGACAGGGCCTTTTAGTTATACATCGCCATCGTACGATCATTCATTACAACCCAGGCCCTACGACCCGGAAAAAGCAAAATTGCTTTTAGATGAAGCAGGGTGGACAAAAGTCGATAAAGAAGGAATACGGCAAAAGACGATCGATGGAAAAAACCTCTCTTTTAGCTTTACAGTGATTTATTACGTACACAATACGATTGGTAAGGCTATTGTCCAAATCGTGCAAGAGAACTTAAAACAAGTGGGAATTGATTGCGTTTTATGTGGTGTCGACATAGCAGATTTAAATCAGCAAGTCATGAATAAGAGCTTTGATGCATTGTATTTAGGATGGGGAGCATCTTCTCCTCCTGAAAATCCAAGACAACTTTGGCATTCTGAAGGCGCAAAAGAAAAAGGCTCGTCTAATCTTACAGGTCTTATCAACAAAGATGTCGATAAACTCATTGAAAAACTGGAAATCGAGCACGATGAAAAAACTCGTGAGGATCTGTATCATCAGTTTCACCGTTTGATTTATAATTTAGCTCCCTATTCTTTTCTCTTTAACGAAAAAGTAAAGCTCGTCTACTGGAACGATCTTAAAGGAATCTTCATTCCCAAAGATCGTCAAGATCTCATTCCTGGAGCTCAAGTTCAAGAGCCAAATCTCTACCATGGATGGAAAGCGTAAAATGAGTTCATAACTTGTAAGGTTATGTTGATAAGTTGTCAGTATATGAACAAAACTGAGCATAAACTCAAAGTTGTAAACACAATGAACAATTTTGCGAACAGGTTATCGACAATTTTTATAAAAATTCCCTCCTTATATATACAAACAAGTTATAAACATTTCCACAACACCAGAGGAAGAGGAAATAACTTATAATTATATATATCTTCTTCTCTTATCGTTGTGGAAGTTGTGAGTATTTGTAGGTAAGTAAGGGCTTTTGAGTTATTAAACATTGATATGACAATGGAAAAAAGCCGTAGAGTGAGATTTTTGCAGCCATCGATACAAAAAATCATGAAAGTTTTGCATCAATGGTAGCATTTTTTTACTTACTAGCCTTCTGAATCCGCTCTTTTATCGTAGACCATAAGCCATCATCTGGAAGAACGTAGTCGACCCAAACAGTATCGATATTCATGTCATCGAGATGGCGAAGATTGTGATATAAATTTTTAGCAACGCTCATTGGATCTGTAATAGATCCAAGATAAATCACTTTTTTTGCACCCTGATAGAGACGTTCAAAAAATCCGAGCACATATTCTGGTTTTTGTTTTAACTCATGCCAAGGTGTTTTAACGAGAATAAGCTTTGCATTTGGTGCATAATGGCGAAAGTGTTGGCCTGGACATATTGGTTGTTTTGGATCTGTACAAAATTCGGGACTATATCCGAGAACAGCACTCAATTGTTCTGAAGAAATTGCGCCTTTTCGAGCAATTTTCCAAGAACCGTCTTGAAATGAGCAAATTGTAGATTCAACCCCATGGGTACATAAACCATCATCGAGTACTGGAAAATCTTTTCCAAAGTCACTTTCGACGTGTTCTTTCGAAGTTGCAGAAGGTTTTCCAGAAAGATTGCACGATGGGGCAACAAGTGGACCTGTTCTTTTCAAAAGTTCTAACGTCAAAGGATGCTGAGGAATTCTAAATGCACAGGTTGAAAGACCTGCTCTTACCGCATCGGGAATTTTTTCTTCCAAAACTTCAGCGATTAAAGTCAAAGGCCCTGGCCAAAAATGTTGGCTGAGTTTTTCAAAGTCTTTTGGCATTGAGCGGATAAATTCAGAACACATGTTCAGATCTGCAACATGGACAATAAGAGGATTTGTCCGTGGTCGCCGTTTAAGACGAAAAATAGCATCAATTGCAACTTCTGAATGAAGGGCTGCTGCAAGGCCGTACACGGTTTCTGTTGGGATTGCTACATTTTGACCACTTTTTAATAATTGTACGGCTTTTTCAAAAGTAATTTTCATTTTATACCAAAAAAAAAATTACTAAAATTATATTTTATTACTCGTTAATTTCCCAGTTAATTTCTTCAATACCTTCATTTTTTAAAATTTCATTTACTTTTGAAAAGTGGCGGCAATTAAAAAATCCACTATGTGCTGAAAATGGAGAAGGATGTGCAGCGGTTAAGATGTAATGCTTATTTGATTTTTTTAGGATGTGGGTGCATTTTTCTTGAGCATTTTTTCCCCAGAGGAGAAAAATTACAGGTTCTTTTCGTTCGGATAATAGTGCAATAATTGCGTCTGTAAAGCGTTCCCAGCCTCTTTTATGATGAGAAAGGGGTTGTCCTTCCCTTACAGTCAACGTTGCATTCAACAATAGTACGCCTTGTCTTGCCCAAGGAAGAAGGCATCCTGATTTGGGGGTTGGGATTTTGACATCAGCTGAGAGTTCTTTGTATATGTTTTGAAGCGATGGGGGAAGAGCGATTCCTTTGGGAACGCTAAAAGAAAGCCCATGGGCCTGTCCTTGTCCGTGGTAAGGGTCTTGTCCCATAATGACGACTTTTACTTTTTCAAGGGGAGTTTCTCGT
>JBDHQC010000042.1:0-12442 GCA_039806815.1 Parachlamydiales bacterium | reverse complement strand
ATCTCAACTGTTTCATGTACCGGCATACTTTCTGCTTTTTCTGCCATCGCTATGAGCACTCTTTGCATGTCGTCTTTTGATCGATCGCGCAGTTGCTGCTGTTCAAGTTCAGTAAGATTCGCGTCTGTAGATGCGACAAGCTCAGGTGTTGGTTCATCGTATATCTGTTCAAAAGATGGCTCATCAGAATTTTCTGCTATCTCAACTGTTTCATGTACCGGCATACTTTCTGCTTTTTCTGCCATCGCTATGAGCACTCTTTGCATGTCGTCTTTTGATCGATCGCGCAGTTGCTGCTGTTCAAGTTCAGTAAGATTCGTGTCTGTAGATGCGACAAGCTCAGGTGTTGGTTCATCGTATGTCAACACGGAAGAAGGTTCTACAGCACTTTCTGCAAGTTCTACTTCTGTCGATGCAGCAAGTTCATTTTGCATATCTTCTTGTAGTTCAGGAATTGGTTCTTCAAATGCCAATGTAAAAGAAGGCTCTTCCTCAAGATTCGACACAGCAAAGCTCTCTGCATCTTCAACTTCTGCCGTTGCAGCAAGCTCTTTTTGCACGTCGGCTTCTTCGAGGAACTGATCCATTTCTTTTTCAGTCAGTAATGTATTTGTCGAGGCAAAAAACTCTTCGGATCGCAGATCTAATTCTGATGTATCATCTGCCAAAGCAAAGGAAGATTCTTCTTCAAAAGGCTCGTTTACTGGCATAACAATTTTTGATAAAACATCTGAATTGTCATCGTTTGACATTGCTATAGCGAGAAATTCATCGTCTTTTGGCTCTGGTACTGTATCTTCAAAATCGACACTTTGATCGCCTGCTAAAATTTCTTCAGAAACTTCTACGGGAAATTCTGTTTTTTCGAGAAGCCCAACAAGTGCTTTTTGCACCATTGCTTGCGACTGCTCAGAAAACTCTTTTTGCTGTTCAGGACTTAAAGAAGGGGTTTGTAGAACATCACTTGCGAATTCTGGGTTTTCTTCAACGGAGATGTCGTTAAAGAATTTATCGTCTAATTCATCATTTTGCAATGCCAAGTACGAATCTTCTTGTTTTGGCAAGATGTGATCAATTGATTGTAGTTCTGGCTGGGAATATTCATCGGATATATCTTTTGAAACATCGAAATTTGTTTCAGGTATAACTATTTCTTCTATAAGTACTTCTTGATTAGCCTCAGGAGTATCATTTTCATCGTAAAGATTCGTAACGTTATCTTCGAACAATGCCTTCTCAGAGACTATCTCTTCAACTGTTGGCATGTTATCGCTGAGATCTGGATTTTGTTCTACTATTTCTTGCGCCTCGATCATTTCTTCTTTCTGAATAGGTTCTTCTTTTACTCCTGCTCGGGCCCAGGAATATATTTCAGTATCATTTGCTGCAATATCATTAAGGCGATCGTCTGCCAATTCAACTTGCGGTAATTGCGAATGAGTTACGATCAAATTGCCAAGTGCCTTTTCAAGCATCTTTTTGTCGTCATCGAAATTATTTGTATCAGAGCTTTCACTTTCTGCTTGCACTTCCTCATAGAGAACTTCATCCGGCGCTGGAACTTCTTGGTCCTCAAAATCATCCGAGATAACTTCGAGATTTTTTACGTCAAAACTTGAGTCATCATCTTGGAAAAATGCATCGCTTGATGGTGTATAAATAGGTATTTGTATCGCATCAGAAGAAGTTTCATTTCTTTGCTGTTCTTCTTCTTTTGACTTTTCAGAGGTATTTTCATCTGCGACTTCTTGGAGTTCTTCAGAATCATACGTGATTTCTTCTTGATTGAAGGGATCATGTGCACTTTGTGCTTGTTTATTTATGAGCTCTGAAAGACACGTTTTGATATTTGCATAATCTTGATTTGGAATTTCTAGCGTCGCATCATCTACTGCACTTTCTTGTGCATCATCTTCAATTGCAACAACATCTTCAAAAGCTATATCATCATTTTCAGTAAGGTTTTTAACAGTATCTTCAGGATATGTCGGAGCTTCATTTTTCTCTTCAGAGCTCTTTTGTTCTTCTGGCATAAGAAAATCTTTTTTAAGATCTTCTTCATCCGACACTGCAACTGGTCTACTACTATTTAAAATTCTATTATCTAAAGGCTCTCCATTTTCTGTGACTGTTTCGTCAATCACACTTTCATCTTCAAGAGGAACTCCTTCTTCATCGTATTCTCCTTCACTTGTATTATATAAACTTGATCGCGGAGTATAGGCACTTTGTGACTTTGGTTGTACGGGAAATTCTTTTTGTATTGCAGGGACTACATTTTGTTCAGGCTTAGTAGGAACTATTTCGGCCTGAGGAACCTTTTCTTCTTCCTCTTCCTCGGAAGGTTGAGTAGAATATGCCAACAGATCGTGATCTTCGATTTGAACAAATTGCGCCAGGATATGCTTTCTTTGTTCCATCACTCTCTGATATGAGCGAAGCGCATCTTCGCTCATATCATGAGTAGTAGGAGCGTCAGATGTATCACCAGGAAATGCCCTCGGACATTTCTTTTCGTATTTCTTAATTTGGAATGCTTCTGGAGTGGTTTGTTTTCCAACTAGCATAAGAGAAAATGCGTATTCTTCGTGATGATAGTATCTTTTTGCCCATGGATCTGGAAGATTTGGAAAGCTCTCATACGAAACAACCCCCCTATCCATAACTACCTTATGACAATAAGTATAATCGATCTTATAGCCAATTCTGTTATTCATCTTTATTGTAATAACGAGATTCTTTGGCGTTAGTGACCCGAAAACAAGCCCTCTTTCTTTAAGCGTTGAGTCGTTATTGAGTTTCGCTAAGCAACTTTCAACAACATCGACAATGAGTTCTCTTGTTCTATCAAAAGTTAATGACTTGTACGATACAAAAGAAAGGTCCACGAGCATAATTCCATCAGAGGAAAATGTGGCTTTTGCTTCGGTAAGCATGAAGTTTTTTGTCTGAAATAGCTCTGCCGAATAAAGATGCAAGATGTAGTCGACGTATTTTTTGTCTTTTATCGA
The DNA here is from genome assembly GCA_039806815.1 of Parachlamydiales bacterium. Taxonomy (GTDB): domain Bacteria; phylum Chlamydiota; class Chlamydiia; order Chlamydiales; family FEN-1388; genus JBDHQC01. The sequence continues at coordinate 9,431 of JBDHQC010000042.1, read as the reverse complement.
AACAAAGCTACACAGTGACGTAAATCCAAGTACAGAAATCCCAAGCACAGAAATAAAACTAGCCTTTCGGAACCGCTTCATGAAGTATTCCCCCTAACCGCAAAGTCGCATATCAAAATAAAATATGATACTGCACAAACATTTGTTTCAAAGAAATACTATAAAAAGGTGTTTTAATCCTACTGATTTTCCTCTCATAGGCAGGAGTTTTTTTTAAATGCTTTGATAACTAGACGTTAAAGTTTGTAAAACTCTCGATACCATGAGACAAATTTTTCAATCCCATGTTTCAACGAGGTCTTTGGTGAAAAGTTCAATAGTTCTTCTGCAAGGGAAATATCGGCACAAGTAGACAAAATTTCTCCTTGCTGCATAGGAAGATATTCTTTCTGAAGAGACGTCTTCGTCTCTTTTTCAATGAGATCGATGAGTTTTAATACAGATTCTGGACGCCTATTTCCAAGATTGAAAAGATATTGTCCAAAGGGGAGTTCCAGCGCATTCAAAAGCCCATCGATAATGTCATCGATATAGGTAAAATCTCTTTGCATATGTCCACTATTAAAGACTTTGATTGCAAGACCCTTAAAAGCTTTTTCTGTAAAAGAAAAATAAGCCATATCAGGCCTTCCCCACGGTCCATATACCGTGAAAAAGCGAAATCCTACGACGTGAATCTTAAACAAATTGTGATAACATTCGGCCATAAGTTCATTTGATTTCTTCGTCACGCCATAGAGGTTTGCCTGTCTATCACAACGATCTTCTTCGTGAAATGGGATTTTTTCGTTGAGGCCATAGACAGAAGAACTCGAAGCATAGAGTAATTTTATCTGGGGAAACTTGCGTACCACTTCAAGAATTGATAAAAAACCATCGATGTTACTTTTTATGTACACCTCCGGATGAGTAAGTGAATACCGAACTCCTGCTTGAGCTGCTAGATGAATAAGATGCGTTGGCTTAAAATGAGAAACGAGTTCTTCAAGAGACTTTTTATCCGTTATATCCAATGTGTGAGTCGTAATACCCGAATCATGCAATTTTTTTGCTCGTGCTCTTTTTAAATCCTGTGAATAATAATCACAAAAATTATCAAGACCTGCAACTGCATGCCCTTGTAAAGAACAGGCCATTGCTGTATGAAAACCAATAAATCCAGCACTTCCTGTTATGAGAATACGATGTTTGTTTGCCATGGCTCACTTTTTTATTGAATTATAAACTAATACTCTAATTGATAGGTAATACAATGTTTTTTTCACATCTGTTTTTGAATTGACTCTAGACAAAAAACATAGTACTTTTACCTTGATCACGAATTCATGAGTGTAATTGATATGGAAACAACAGAACAAAAGCAAGAATCAAGACTTTTTCTCAAAGCACTACTTTCTGAATCCTTACAAAACAAACCTTCTTGCCCACAAACACCCATACAAAAAGACCCCCAAGTCGACGCTTTAAAAAAAATTATTCATGAACTTGGCCTCAAAGTAAAAACACTCACTCAAGCACTCGAAGAAAAACCACAACACACACCTTTACCAGTCGTTGACCTTTCACATGATCTTACTGAGCAGATGCAAAAAAATTCAGAACTTCGAACACAGATCGATACAGTCCTTTTAGAAAAGCAAAAGCTTATAGAAGAAATCGAGCATTTGACTAGAAAAAACTCTGAAAATGAAAAAGAAATTTTATGCCTTCAAAAAGATCTAGATAACGCACACTCTCATGCGCCACCAAACGATCAAACTGAAGGTTTTTATTTTAATGAAAATAGAGAGCTCAAACAAAAACTCGTGCATTTTTTAAACGAAAAACGAGGACTTGAAGATTTATGCCAAAAGCTTGAACAGGAAAAGACGTCAGCACTTTTACGAATACGAGAATATACCACAAGACGACAAAATCTTGAATCAGAACTCGAACAGGTGCAGAAAAATTATGCCGATGTCTGCACAAGGTTAAATAAAGGAGAAGAAACTCTCCAATCAATGCATAGTATAGAAAAAGAACGAAATGACTTTCTTGGCATTACCATCGATCAAAAAAATACAATTGAAGAACTTTCTTTACGCTTAGCTCAAGAAGAAAAAAAATGCTTCGAGTTACTGTCGAGCTACGAAGATGCTAAAAATTTGCGGTCAACTCTTGAAAATCTCGAAAAAGAACATGTTTTACTTCAAAACAAAGCAATAGAGCTGACAGAACATCTCGATCTTTTAGAGCAGCATTTAGCCAGAAGAGTAAAAGAAAACGCGATTTTATCTGAAAAGCTCGACGATGAAAAAGCACAAAATGCTCTGCAAGTAAGTAAAATTCAATCCTTTGAATTGCTCATTCAAGAAAAAGAAGAAGAACTTGCCAATTTGGCAAAATCTTTTGAACAGGAACAAAAACTCTATCTCGAACAAGAACAAACCCTAAAAAGCCAATTTGAAGGCCTTTTACAAAAACATGACAGCTTATTCCAATCATGGCAAGCACAAGCTCGAGAGATACAACAACATAAAGCAATGCAAGAACGTTTGAAAACTTTGGAAGAACTCTTTGATCAGGTGGAAAAAAAGCTATTTTCATCACAAGAACAAAAAGAGGCATTCGGAGAAAATTGTGATAAATAAAAAAGCCGCTGTTTTTTAAAACCGCGGCTTTTTTTGGAAAGATTATAATGCTTGCCCTGTCATCCAGCGCACAAAGTTAACAATGTCAATAGGCGCCCCTTTTTGTTGAGCTTGCTCATTGACGTATTGTATGACCGTTTTTGAAGTGTCTTTGAAAAACTTCTGGTCAGTAAGACAAGCAATGCCAAAATAAGCATTGAGTTTTCCTTGAACCATCTTATCCATCATATGATCGGGCTTTCCTTGAAGTTGACCTTTTGCAACTTCCTTTTCGCGCTCGATTACGTCATTTGGAACTTCTTTAGAAGATACGTATTCAGGACTTGATGCTGCAACATGCATTGCAAGCTCTCGCGCAAGTGTATTTTCTTCTGTTGCAGAAAGTTCTACACAAGAAAGGATTTTGCCGTTCATGTGAGAATAGATTCCATAAGAATGGTTTTTTGCCTTTGGCAATACCAAAATCCTCGATACGAGAATGTTTTCTCCAATCATTTGAATGATTAATGATCGATACTCGTCGATAGTGATACTTGGATCTTTTGAGTACTTCTGCTTTAAGAATTCCTCTAAAGACTTGGGATGTGTCGCAAGAATTTCTTCTGCAATATTGTTTGCAAACTCCTGGAACTTATCATTCTTTGCAACAAAGTCCGTTTCAGCATTGACTTCTGCAAGAGCAATATAGTTGTCGTTTTCTTTGAAAACACACATACCTTCTTTTGCTTCTCGTCCTTGCTTTTTTACAGATGATGCCATACCAGCTTTTCTAAGAATGGAAATAGCCTCTTCCATATCCCCTTTTGCTTGGTCTAAAGCTTCTTTACATTTAGCAAAACCAACGCCAGTTCGCTCGCGAAGGTCTTTAATCATTTGAGGAGTTACTTGTGTCATTCTTCTTTCTTTGCCTCCGTCCATTCAGAAACAAACTCATTGAGATCATTCGATGCATCTGCTTCTTCCCCTACTTGCTCGACATCTTCTTTGTCATGAGCAAAATGCATTTCATTTTTCACTTCTACGATTGCATCTACGAGAGTTTCGAGAATAATTTTAATACTGCGCTGTGCATCGTCGTTACAAGCAATGATGTAGTCAATTGGATCAGGATCGCAATTTGTATCGACTAATGCCATTACTGGGATGCCAAGCTTTTTTGCTTCTAATATAGCAATGTTTTCTTTTGAAGGATCGACGACAATGAGCAATTTCGGCAATTTTCTCATACCGCGAACCCCTGACAAATTCTTTTCAAGCTTTATTTGCTCTTTTGTCAGAAGCGAAAATTCCTTTTTCGTCATCCCTTCAACACCTTGAGAGATGCGCTTTTCAATTCGATCGAGCTTCTTTATGGACTGGCGTATTGTCGGCAAGTTTGTCAACATACCACCAAGCCAACGTTCGCAAACGTAAAATTCGCCTGCGCGCTCTGCTTGCTCGCGAACTTTTGCTTTTGCTGCTTTTTTTGTCCCGACAAAAAGAATCGACCCGTGATTTGCAACGATTTCGCGTATGACATTTGCCGCATCGCGAAGTTGATTTAAGGTCTTTGGAAGATCGATGATATGAATTCCGTTGCGCTCACCAAAAATAAAGCGCTTCATTTTCGGATTCCAACGCGATGTTTGGTGTCCGAAATGGACTCCTGCTTCAAGCAGGTCTTTAATAGAAAGTCCAAGTGTCATTTGTTCTTGTGCCAAGCCTTGTCCCTTTATGTTGACGACGGCATCCTCTCTTTCAATGCACAAACCTATTTTGTACAACGAGAAGATTTCGGTCTTGGAGTTTTAAAAAAAATTGAATAGCGCCTGATCAGAATCGAACTGACACTCGTAGCTTGGAAGGCTACTGTTCTACCATTGAACTACAGGCGCATGTAGTTGCTCCGACATTGTACTGGTTGTAGCCTTTTTTTACAAACGAAAGATTCAAAAGGTGAGCGAATAAAAATGCTGGTATAAAATATTTTAATGATTCTTGGTTTTTTTATATCGAAAATTCCATCATGCTTTAAGATACTAAAAAACCCAAATGCCCAAACATGTACAGGAATAGAGAACGGTATAATCCATCTTTTTAGTCGCTTCCAAAAAAAGCAAACAAAGTCTTGTACGTAATCATGTGCGTATTACTTTTGATCGTTGCCCGAATTTGGCATTTGAGCGTCATCCAATCAGAAGACAGAAAAAAAGATGCGTTTAAACCAAGAAAACGCGTTGTATATGAACCTGCTGTTCGAGGCACAATTCGAGATCGATTCAATACCCTCCTTGCAGGAAATAAAATCGACTACCGCCTTAGCATACTCTATTCTCAATTTCAAGAAATACCAAGAATCTATAACGGAAAAGATCAAACAGGGAAAATAGTAAAGCGTTTTTTGAGAAAAGAATACATCGAAGCACTATCAAAAAAAATGAGCGCGGTTTTAAAAGTCGATCCAAAGCGAATTGAAGACCTCATATATTCTCATGCTGCGCAAAATAATACGGTTCCTTTTGTACTCAAAGAAGGTCTATCGGAAAGGCAGTATTATGAGCTCAAAATGCTAGAAAAAGATTATCCAGGACTCATCGCAGAAAGGATTCCGAAAAGATATTATCCTCACGGAAAATCGATGTGCCATATCTTAGGGTATATGCAACCTATGCCCTATGCAGAGTATCAAAGCATTATCCAGGAATTGCACCATTTAGAAGAGGAAATAAAAAATATTGAATTTGAAACAGATTCTGAATCATTACCTCTGTTATATGAATTAAAAAAGCGGTTTTCAGAACTGCAACAAAGGGCCTATACGATCAACGACTACGTCGGCGCCCTTGGCGTTGAATCCACCTTTGAAGACGATTTGAGAGGATATTATGGAAAGAAAATCTACTTCACAGATGCAAAAGGAAATTGTGTACGAAAACTGACCGGATGCACAAATACCACAAACGGAAAACGCCTCCTTCTTTCTTTGTCGTTAGAATTACAGCAATATGCAGAGGAATTATTAAGTAAAAGCGAAACACTTAGATCGAAAAAACAGCGAAAGGGGAATAAAAAAGAGCCGTCAAAAGAACCCTGGATTCGAGGGGGAGCAATCGTTGCTATTGACCCAAAAAATGGGCAAGTAATAGCCTGTGCATCCTATCCTCGATTTGATCCTAATGACTTTCTCAAATCAAATAAAAGGTATTTTCAAGAACGAACTTCTGATGACGTTTTGCGTTGGATCGAATCTGAAGATTACTACAAAAAAGTTTGGGAACAAAAACTTCCTTTACAAAAAGAGATGTTTGATTTTGTTACTAAATCGGCAACAGAAGAACGCACATTTCTTTCATGGAACATGTTTTTGGAACTCATTTTACCCTATAATGACCCAATCCATGAAAAGATTCGTCAAAATCGCAGTATAAAAGAGATTCTAGACCTCCAGAAGGCTTTTGCAAAAGCATTAGACGAAAACCCACTGTATTCTCCCCAACACGTCATAAATGCAATGTATCCCGCACCAAATTCTATTGAAATCCCTATATCAGCTATCTATAAAAAGCTTCCATCACTTAACATGTCCTCAAAAGCCGTTCTCGATCAATGGTTTAAAAACATTCAATCAAATCAAGAAAAGCTTCTCCTTCTCGATCTTACACGACTTATCACAGACTATAAGCGAATCAGCCCTGAAATTGAACCCTATGTGACTCGTTTGACAATCGACAAATTCCGAGAGCTCGAAATGAAAATGATCCAATTTATTGAAGATGCTCAAGAGTTTGCAAAACTCGAATTCTCATCGAGTGTCTTCGAGGCATGGCGAAAAACCTGCGAAAAGGAATTTCTTCAGCAGTGTCGTTTTGAAGAAAAAGAAAAAGGCGCAGTGCCAAAGCCTTATTGCGATCTACTCGACAATAAAAAAAGAGAACTTTTTTCTTTGTACTGGGATGCAAATTTTGAAGAACTTTTGGAAAAATATCTTTATCAGGAAGAAAGCTCAACAAATCCCGAACTTGTAGAATGGATCTGCAAAATACCCCAAGACTTGAGAAAATCATTTTTAAGTTGCTTTAGATCGCCATCTGACCTTGATGAACCCCTGTATTGCCCTTTAAAAAAATCCCATTTCGGCCCGGTTTTGACGTGTAAGGATTTAGCTTTGAGTTTTCGCTTTTTTGTAAGCCCAGGGTCTCTTCGTTCACTTGCTTATCGAGGACTTTCTGCCCAAGGATCGATATTTAAATTGGTTACAGCGTATTCTGCCTTAAAACAAAAATACGAAGAACTCCAAGGCAAGATGGGCATGAATGATTGCGCCCTTTTTGATATCGATGATAGAGCATTTTCGACAGAAAAAGGGACTGCTGTCGGTCGTTTTAGTAATGGCTCTCCAATTATGCAAATGTATAAAGGAGGAAGAATTCCCAAGACTCTGATTCAAAATGTCGGAAAAATTGACCTTTTTGGCGCTATTGAATATTCGAGTAATCCATACTTTGCACTCATTGCAAAAGATTATCTAAAAGAACCCTGCCAACTCATCGATGCTGCAAAAGAATTCGGATATGCTGAAAAATCTCAAATTTTACTCCCCTTTGAAGCAAGAGGTAGACTTCCAACAGATTTAGAGTCCAATATGACTGGCCTTTACACGACAGCAATCGGGCAGCATACAATAGAAGTTACTCCTCTTCAAACAGCTATGATGCTTTCTGCAATTACAAATGGAGGAAAACTCTACGTCCCTCAACTCGTTCAGGCCATTGTCGGGAAAAATCCAACTTCTGAACAGAATGAAATCATAACTCCGGATCCACTCGTGCGAAGATCTATCTTTATGCCGGATGTCATAAGAAAAGCCTTACTTTCTGGCATGAGGAGAGTAATGGAAAAAGTCTATAGAGACCAGTCAAGAGGACTTTTAGAATTTTTTAAATTATTCCCTAATACAAAAAAAGATTTTTACAGCATGCGCAAAGCACTCATTGGAAAAACGAGCACTGCCGAATGTCAAGAAAGAATTGCATTAGACTTGGGACAAAGTCGCGATATGCACAACCATGCCTGGTATAGTGGCATTTCATTTGAAAGGCAAAACGCAAAGAGCTTTGTCTTCCGGGACGAATTCAATAATCCAGAGCTCGTCGTCGTCGTCCTCATCCGTTATGGATCATATGGAAAGGAAGCCGCCCCTCTTGCTTGTCTTGTTGCAAAAAAATGGCAAACTATCAAGAAAAGACGTTAATATAATTGCAATGAGGTATTAATTATGGTAATATTCTTTGATAATTTCTACTGGTAATAACAATGTCAAGTCAGGCGTTTGAACGCACAGAATATAAATATGGTTTCGTTTCAGAAGTCGAAACTGAATCTTTTCCGAAAGGAATCAACGAAGAAATCATCGAGGCCATCTGGAAGAAAAAAAATGAGCCTCAATGGATGCTCGATTTTCGAATGAAAGCGTTCAAGCGATGGAAAGAAATGACAGAGCCCCATTGGCTCAATGCCTATTATCCACCTATCGATTATCAAAATCTCATCTACTATTCTGCACCAAAAAAACGCCCTACGGTTGCAAATCTTCAAGAAGTCGACCCTGAAGTACTACGAACATTTCAAAAGCTCGGCATTCCTCTTGAAGAGCAGATGGTCCTTGCAAATGTCGCAGTCGACCTCGTCTTTGATTCTGTATCTGTCGGGACGACATTTCAAAAAAAATTAAAAGATGCTGGCGTCATACTTTGTTCGATGACAGAAGCAATTCACAATTATCCTGACCTTGTAAAAAAGTACATGGGCTCAGTCGTTCCCGTCCATGACAATTTTTATGCCGCTTTGAACTCAAGTGTCTTTTCTGATGGATCTTTTGTATACGTTCCAAAAAACGTAAAAAGTCCCATGGAACTTTCTACCTATTTTCGAATAAATGAACGGTTTACAGGTCAATTTGAAAGAACGCTCATCATTGCAGAAGAAGGATCATACGTTTCTTACTTGGAAGGATGCACAGCTCCTGCGTACGACAATAATCAACTCCATGCCGCTGTTGTTGAACTCATTGCACATGACAATGCTCAAATCAAATACTCGACGATACAAAACTGGTATGCAGGAAATCCAAAAACGGGCGAAGGCGGTGTGTATAATTTCGTTACAAAGCGTGGATTTTGCAAAGGGAACAATTCTAAAATTTCTTGGACACAAGTAGAAGCAGGCGCTGCCATTACCTGGAAATATCCAAGTGTCATTCTCAAAGGCGATAATTCCGTCGGAGAATTTTACTCTGTAGCACTTACAAACGGTCACATGCAAGCAGATACCGGAACGAAAATGATCCACATCGGGAAAAATACGCGCTCAACTATCGTCTCAAAAGGAATATCTGCAGAATTTTCGAAAAATACATATCGGGGTCTCGTCAAAATAAGCCCCAATGCAGATAACGCAAGAAACTATACGCAATGCGATTCGATGCTCGTCGGCGACAATGCTTCTGCAAATACCTTTCCATACATCGAAGTATCAAATGACAAGGCACAACTCGAGCACGAAGCTTCGACTTCAAAATTAAGTGAAGAGCAACTTTTTTATGCAAGATGCCGAGGCATATCATTTGAAGATACCGTCAAAATGATCGTCAATGGCTTTTGTCAAAAAGTCATTTGTGAGCTTCCTTTTGAATTTGCAAAAGAAGCCCATAGTCTTTTGGCCTTAAAACTTGAAAACTCAGTAGGTTAAACTAAAAGAATGCTTGAAATACGAAACTTAGTCGCAACGTGCGATGGCAAAGAAATTATCAAAGGCCTTTCTATT
>JBDHQC010000188.1:0-2841 GCA_039806815.1 Parachlamydiales bacterium | reverse complement strand
AAGCCTTATCCGCGGCGATGACAACTTAAAAACTATCGCCATGATTGCAGACTATTTGAAATCGCATCCAGGCACCCATATCTTCATCGAAGGCCATTGTGATTCAAGAGGGCCAAGTGCTTACAATTTTGCACTTGGTGCAAATAGAAGTAATAGCGTAAGAAACATTTTAGTAAAAGAAGGCTGCGACCTCAACTGCCTCTTTACAGTATCCTACGGTAAAGAACGCCCTCTTGTAGAAGGAGAAGGCGAAGAAGTGTGGCGTCGAAACAGAAGAGCACAATTTAAAATATTTCAACAATGATACGAGTATTTTTTTTTAGCGCACTCCTATTTGCTTGTTCAGTAGAAAGTGCGCAAAATCCGAATTTGAATCGCGAACTTGCTATTAAGAATGAAAATAACGAGCAAGAGATTCGCATGATAAAAGAGCGCATTGAAACGCAAGAATCAATTATCGATTCCATCAGTGAAAAGGTCTCTACTTTTCTAAAAAGCGCAAACAGTTTGCAAAAGTCGACAAAAGACAAAATTCACAGTCAATCAAAAGATCTCGAACAAAAATTCGGAGCACTTGTCGAAGACCTAAAAAAACTAAAAAGCCAGGCTAATGACACGGCACATTCCATTGAAAAAATGGTATCAAAGTTCAGAGAACAAGACGATTTTAATGCAAAAATTTCCCATCACTTGGAAAAAATTGAAGAAGCAACGAAATCTCTTGCTAAAGCCATGCAAAATAGTCTTGTTGATTGCGCGACACAAGGAGATCTATATATTGTTAAAAGTGGCGACACTTTAGAAAAAATCGCAAAGAACCACAAGTTGACGATAAAAAGCCTAAAAGAGATCAACAACCTTGAAAACGATACGATATTTGCAGGACAAAAACTAAAAGTAACAAAAGAGTAACTCATGCAAAAGGCGTCCCCTCTTCGCATAGGCATGTTCGATTCAGGAGTCGGTGGTCTTTCAGTTTTACAACACGTTCAAAAAACTTGTCCAAATTGTTCTTTTATCTATTTTGGAGATACTGCCCGTTTTCCCTATGGAGGAAAAAGTCCTGAAACAATATCCCGATATGCTTTAGAAAATACAATATTTCTCTTAGAAAAAAACATCGATTTACTTCTGATCGCATGCAACACTGCTACGTGTTATTCCCTAGAGCGCCTTCAAAAGACCTTTTCTATACCTATTCTCGGAATCATTCAGCCTGCAATAGAACACGTCATTAAGGCCACAAATAATAAACGCATCGGAATTATTGGCACGCATGCAACAATACAATCTCAAATCTATCAAAAAACAATTGCGAATTTTTGTGAAGGCGCCCACATTGTTGCCCGTGCATGTCCTTTATTTGTCTCATTAGTAGAAGAACAGATCACAAATGAAAAAATTGTAGAACTCGTCGTAAAAGAATACCTCGGCGATATTATGAAAGAAAATATCGACACCTTATTATTAGCCTGCACGCATTATCCCCTTCTTTACGATGCGATAAGAAAAGAAGTAGGAGATGATATAAAAATTGTAAATCCAGGAAAAACGCTCGCCCTCCATGCAAAAAAACACCTTGAGATGAAAAACCTATTACCTACGAATCACCCTCTTCATCAAAGCGAGATGATTTTTTTTGTTTCCGATGACCCAAAGCGATTTTTATCGATTGGAGAAAAATTTCTCGGAACAAAAATTACAAACATTCAACACGTCTATCCAAAAGTACTATGAAAAGCTATTTTACGTCTGAATCTGTATCGCGGGGACATCCCGATAAAGTTGCAGACCAGATCTCAGACAAGGTTCTAGACGCACATCTAGCACAAGACCCCAACTCAAGAGTTGCTGTAGAAACACTTATTACAAGAGGAGTTTTAGTACTAGCCGGAGAAATCACGTCACATGCGCATGTTGATTTTGAAGCGATTGTTCAATCAACGCTCTTTGACATTGGATATACGTCAAAAGAAAGTGGCTTTGACTTTTTGACATCCGGAACTGTCGTATCGATAAATAAGCAATCTCCTGACATTGCTCGTGGAATACTATCAAAAACGAAAAAAGAACAAGGCGCTGGAGATCAAGGAATCATGTTCGGTTTTGCAATTGATGAGACTCCTGAATACATGCCCTTACCTATTATGATCGCAAATAAGATCATGCAGGACCTTGAAAAACAAAGAAAAAATGAAGCAAAAGACTTTCTTTTACCTGATGCAAAAACCCAAGTAACAGTCGAATATGATGAAAAGAAAAAACCAAAGCGCATAGATTCTGTGGTTTTGTCCTGTCAACATTCTGAAAAAATGAATGAAAAATCGATGCGCGATTTTTTAAAAAGTTTTTTGCAGTTGTCGATTTCAGCCGAACTCTTGGATAGACAAACAAAGTACTATATTAATCCAACCGGGCGATTTGTCATAGGAGGCCCCTTGGCAGATACCGGAGTTACTGGACGAAAACAGATGGTCGACACGTATGGAGGAAAAGCACATCACGGTGGAGGTGCGTTTTCCGGAAAAGATCCATCTAAGGTCGATAGATCTGGCGCTTATTTTGCACGCTACATCGCAAAAAACATAGTCGCTGCAAATCTTGCATCCATATGCGAAGTACAGCTTGCTTTTGCAATTGGCATATCCCATCCAGTTTCCTTAAATATCGACACCTTTAATACAAATAAGGTCGATGTATCTCAATTAGTTTTACATGTACAAGAAGTCTTCGATCTTTCTTGTCACGGCATAATATCGAGTCTTGATTTACTGCGTCCAATCTACTTTCAAACCTCTTATGGAGGCCATTTTGGAAGAAAAGATCCCGACTTCACTTGGG
>JBDHQC010000187.1:0-2842 GCA_039806815.1 Parachlamydiales bacterium | reverse complement strand
AAGCCATTAGATTATGTAATTACCGAAAACCTAAAAGTGAAAATTAAAAAAGGAAGCTTTGTAAAAGTTCCTGTACGCGGACAATTTACGAATGGCTTTGTCATTGCCTTGAAAGAAAAAAGTGCTCATGCAAAGTTGCGCGCAATCGATTCTTGTGTTCTTGATGATGCTCCACTTACAGAAGATCTCTTCGACCTTGCCTTATGGATGGCAAAATATTATGCATGTCCTTTAGGAAAAGTTCTTAAAACTATGCTTCCATCAGGCGTTCGAAAAAATACACAACGTAAAATGCAGCACGTAGTTTTCCGTGCAAAAACAAAAGATGTTTTAACGCAAGCATCAAGGGACCTTCTCAAAACGTGCCCACAACAGGCAAATGCATTAAACGTCCTTTTGAAAGCAAAAAAGAGCATTCTTCTTTCCGAATTGCTGGAAAAAGCAGAATGTCATGCCTCGAGCATAAAAGCTTTAGAAGAAAAAGGATTCATAACGATAGACATTATGAGACTAGAACAGGCAACACTGCAAAATGCCGAATACTTTAAGACAAAACCAAAAACACTGAATCACGAACAAAAAATCGCTTTCAATGAAATATCGCAATCGATCGAGTCTCAAAACTTTAAAGTACACCTTCTTTACGGCGTAACCGGAAGTGGAAAAACTGAAGTGTATCTTCAGGCAATCCAAAAAGTTCTCGATCAAAAAAAGGGCGTCATCGTTCTCGTCCCAGAAATAGCTCTTACTCCTCAAACCATTCAAAGGCTTACTTGTCGCTTTGACGTTCCGATCACAGCTCTCCATCATAGACTTTCCGATGGCGAGCGCCACGAGGCATGGCAAAAGATTCAAAATGAAAAAAGCCCCATCGTCATTGGAGCAAGGTCCTGTGTTTTTTCTCCCGTACCCAATCTCGGCCTTATCGTCGTCGATGAAGAACACGAGCAAAGTTATAAACAGTCTGAAGAAATGCCCTGCTACAATGCTCGCGATGTTGCAATCGTTCGAGCAAAATTATGCAATGCAACGGTTATTTTAGGAAGTGCAACACCTTCTTTAGAAAGTTTTTACAATGCAGAATCAAAAAAGTACGTTCTCAATACTCTTTATGAACGAAATGCCAACAGCCAATTGCCCGTCGTTCACATCGTCGACATGAAAAGAGAATACGAAAATGCAAAAGGTTTTTCTCTTTTTTCTGAAACATTACTCAATAAATTAGAAGACAGAAAAAAACGAGGCGAAAAATCTATCCTCTTTTTAAATCGACGTGGCTATCACACTGTTCTTCACTGCTCGACGTGCCAAAAACCTGTAGAATGTCCACACTGCGATACTTCCTTGACTTTTCATTTACACCAAAACGAAGTCTCGTGTCATCTTTGTGGCTATTCGTCACATCCGAAGTTACCGTGTCCGATTTGTAAATCAAATGAATTAATTCAATTTAAAGGGTTTGGGACTGAAAAAGTCGAGATAATGCTAAAAAAAATTTTTCCTGATATTCGCTGTATTCGCATTGATGCAGACACAACAAAGCACAAAGGAAAACTCGAAAAACACATTCACGACTTTCGATCCGGAAAAGCAGATGTCTTAATCGGAACGCAAATGGTTGCAAAAGGTCTTCATTTCCCCGATGTTACATTAGTTGGTGTGATCAATACCGATCAAGGCCTTCACATCCCTGATTTTCGGGCACAAGAGAATGTCTTTCAACTGATAACCCAGGTATCAGGCCGTGCTGGACGGTGCGAACTCAAAGGAGAGGTTGTCATTCAAACATCCCAAAGCGAAAATGAAACTATCCATTTTGCATCAAAACAAGACTTTATTTCGTATTATAATACAGAAAAAGAAATCAGAAAACTCTTTGGTTTTCCTCCCTTTTGCCATATTGTGAAATTTTTATTTACATCAAAAAATGAGGAGTTTCTTTTTTCGTTTGTACAAAACTTTTTTAACGAGATGCAAAAAAATTTACCAAATCAGTATACTTGCCATCCAGTCGTACCTTCAGGACATTACAAGGTAAAAGATTATTTTAGGGTTCAATTTCTCATTCGTGGAACATCTGTTTTGAAAATCATCGACGTCATGCATGCAATAGATTCAAAACTTGCCCTTCCTTCTACTATAAAGCGATTTGTCGACGTTGACCCACTTTCTACGTTTTTTTAGGAGTTTTGAATGGAAGCAGTAGAAAATACCTTTTCTCTTTTGTCATTGCAAAATTTTGCAGAAGAAGAACAAAAAGACACGTTACAAATTGCAATGTACATAAAATTTATTGTTCCGTTTTGTCATGAATCGATTACTGTTTGGAAAAAAGATCCTCAAAAGAACAAGCGGACAATCGAGCGCGAAGGAAATCTTATATATATCTTACTAAAAAGTAAAAGAGCATTAGAAGTAAAGGCTCCCGAAATTAATGGCTCATCAAAAAGAATTAAACGCCTTCTTCTTATTGATGAAAAAGATAAGGTAACTTTTGGAGTAGAAGCCATCTCTATTAAAAAAAGAGATAAAAAGGGATCAAAAAAAAATAGATACCCCACATCTATGATTCCTCATATTCAATCTTTAGCAAATGAGAAACTACCATCGAATTAAAGCATAAAATATGAAAATATCGATCCGCAACGCAAGAGTTCACAACCTAAAGTCTATAAGCTTAGACCTTCCTTTACATAAGCTCATCTGCTTTACTGGAGTTTCGGGATCCGGAAAGTCTTCTTTAGCATTTGATTCGATTTACGTCGAAGGAGAAAGGCGGTACGTCGAGTCATTGTCACAACATGCAAGACACTTCATTGGTGAATCGATAAAACCCGATCTC
>JBDHQC010000186.1:0-2854 GCA_039806815.1 Parachlamydiales bacterium | reverse complement strand
GAATGGGAATTTAATATAAATACGGTAAATGAAGAACTCACAGCTTTAGCTGAAATCCTCAAGAAAACCTACGAAACGGGCGATTATGTTAGCGCTGCTAAAGGAGCCTCAAATATATTAATACGCCTACCTACGCCCTCCAAAAATCTCGATCTCGATATTTGGAGAAATCTTCCTCGAGAAGAAGCAGAAAACTGTATCCAATCACTGACTTTAATACAAAATGTTTTAGTTTCTAGTAGTGCCAAACTCACTTCCGACAATATAAAGTATTTTCCACATATTCTTTATGCCGCTCAGTCTATAGCTATTTCTTTTCACATATTTAGCGTTGTGCTGGGAAATGAAGAATATGGTGACACTTTACATGTAAGTCGTTTGTTTATGAAACTTTTTCGCGGCTATGAATCATATGATGCATCAATTGGTGACCCTGAAGGATTGGCCATATCTCACTCAACCAGAGAATTGGATTTCCGCTTACTAGAACCAAAAGATGTTCAGCTCGCTACGGATTTAATAGCCTATTTCAAAATACCAAAAGAAGATATTAGCAAATTGTCCTGGTTCGCTCCCCCTTCGTTTCACTATTCGTTAGAGATGGACTATGATTCACAACCACCTTCAGAGTCAGTCCGGGATAATGCTTATACCATCGGTTATCGAGAGGAATATATTGAGCATCCAGAAATGAAGTACCTTAAAAAGGGGCTATTGGAAAGTCAAGGCAGTACCACTATTGAGGCTCTATTAACTGCCCTCGCTGAGCCAGCACAATATGGCATTTCCCCGACTTTTAAAGCTATATATCAACAATCTGCCCTTCTTAGTTTAATTTTACATGGCAATTTTATACCTGAAGAAGAATTTCAAAATTCTAATGAATTATTGAAAATAGAGTTAAAACCAGCCATACAAAAATATTTAAATGACCCAAGTGAATATACATTAAAAGCACAATTACCGTTTAAAAAAAAATCAGATTTGCAGAAAACACCACTGAATGCAACGAGATCATTTAAAGATTATGAATTTACTAATCCCGTCATAAAAGAATTACTCTGCTACATAGTAATTGAAAATCAAAACAAAAGAAATTACACCAATGAAAATACAATTTTAAGTTATACGCCAGAAAGAATTCGAATCAACATACCTGTTGATGAATGGCGTAGTCTAATGGTTATACTACTCGACCAAAATAAAATAAACCAAACCCGCCATTTGATTTATTTTTTTAATGAAAAAATCGAAAAATTGGAAGATCCTGAATGGCAAATGTTTTTCCAAATATTTGCTTTTGAACATGTAAATTTTACAGAAATGATCCAACAAGATCCCAGTGTCATCCAAGAGTTAGTAAAATTTATTAAAACAGGTCAAAATTTTGCTAATCCCCTGCAAGATCCTTGTAGAAACCAATCAACCGATCACCTTTTTTAAAGAATTAGAACCGGAAAAATGGTATCAATACACCCCAGAAAATCATTTTTCTTCTGATAAAAAACCGATCATCAGCCAATATCTTATCAACCATTATAATCACTGGCATTCCATCGATCGGTTACCTCCCGAAATTTTGGCATTGGAGAAAAAAACAAACACTTGCAGCTATAAAATGGTACAAGATACCGAGACTTCTCAATGGAGAATCTATTCCACAACTCCAGATCATCAAATAGACATTAAAAAAGGAATCTTGGCCAATATTTATCAACAAGAACATCTCCCTTCTCAATTATTAAATCATTTTGAGGACCCTAAGTTCATTCATGCTTGGATTGATCCTGACACCAAACAACTTCTTTCGATAGATTTGCCCCGCCTAAATCTGTCATTTAAATATGATTCGGAACAAAAACGTTTATATTCAGAAAAATATGAGGGATTTTTTATTTCGGTAGACCAATCGCTCAAGCCCCTAAGTGGTTTCACACAAGGACTTGTGTTAACCAATGATAAGCAGGAACGTAAATTTTTGCTGCCGCTGCAAAGGATCATCCCTGATTTATCACTGAATAGAAACATTAAACTAGATAATACGGAACACGATCAATATGCGGTTCTCGAATATACATTAGATTCCAAGGGTAATCCGCATTCAAATCAGATCCAGGGTAAACTCTATTTAGTTTCCCTTCACCTTGCTCAAAAAAATTACGATGAGGCGTACAAACTGCTTAAGTATAAATGTTCAAAAATATCGGCTTATTCAAAAGGTGAACTCACGATGCTAACGAGCATCGTACAAACGACCCAAATACTTGATAATCACCCAAAAGCTCTTAGCATAAGATTATTGGCGTATACGCTTTATATTAAAGAAATAAACGCTGCTAATAAAGAAAAAAGTGATGAAGGACTAGATTCATTCGGTCAATTGCAACTTTTACGCAAACAATATTTAGATTATTTAAAATTAATACAAAATATAGATTTATTTCAAATTCCACTTGAGTCCGAATTCGAAATATTAAAAAAAATTTCATTAAATGGAGATGAAAAAGAGTTAAATCTTTTAGTCGCACGCTACAATTATTTAAGCGCAAAGACAGGATTAAAAGATATTCAATCTAGTTTACATGATTTTAGGCAATCGAAATCCTTGTTAGTAGATACTCCACCCGTGTCGGTAGACATCCCTTATAATATTTTGGACGAAATCGCAAAATCGCATAAGGAAAACCCGATACAGCCCGAAACCATGGATTATCGCTCTGCATTTTCATTTTTTGATGCTGATAGACTGTTAACCCAACAATTCTCTCCTTTATATCATGACGCAAGACAAGGGATAAACGCCGAAAATTTGCGCATCCGGCTGCAATTAGCCTTATCTAACAACAACAGCCAA
>JBDHQC010000041.1:0-12668 GCA_039806815.1 Parachlamydiales bacterium | reverse complement strand
AAAGCAATTCAGTTACCCCGCTTGGGAACAATCCGACTAAAGGAAGTTCCCAAAATTCGAGGAAGAATACTTTCTGCAACAGTTAGTCGAGAAGCCGATCGATGGTTTGTCAGTATATCAGTGGAAATAGAATGCCAAGAACCGGAACCAGTCCAAGGTGATGCCGTTGGTATTGATTTGGGATTAACAACATTTGCAACGTTGTCTACAGGAGAAAAAATACAGGCTCCAAAACCCCTTGCAAAGCAATTGAAAAGCCTTAAACGAGCTTCAAAAAAGCATAGCCGAAAGGTTAAAGGATCCAATAATTGTAAAAAATCTGTGATAAAGCTTTCGAGAAAGCATAGAAAGATTCGCAATATCCGAAATGATTTCTTGCATGAATTTTCCACAACTTTGGCGAAAACCAAGTCAAAGATTGTGGTCGAAGATTTAGGCGTGAGGAAATTATTGAAGAATAGAAAGTTAAGCAGGCATATTTCGGATGCAGGATGGCATGAATTGCGAAGGATACTGTTGTATAAAACCCAGTGGTATGGCTCTGAACTCGTCATAGCACCGCGAACGTTTCCTTCGAGTAAAAGATGCTCAGAATGCAGTGCAATTGTAGAAAAAATGCCTCTTAATATAAGAAACTGGCAATGCAATGTATGTCAAGTTACGCATGACCGAGATTTAAATGCGGCTAAAAACCTTTTAATTTACAGTACCGGGAGTTCCCCGGGAATTTACGCTTGTGGAGATACTTCTGGCGGGGCAAATCAGAAATTTGCTAGTCATGTGTCGCTGAAGCAAGAATTAACGAATGAGACATTTGTCTATAAGTTATAGAATGGTGTCGATAAAGTTTTACAAGAAATTAAAAAGCTCGACAAGAAACAAAAGTCAAATGAAGACAAAGACCATATGGTACCTTTTTCGAGTAAGCGAAAAGCAGATGAAATTTCAAAAGATGATGAATGCGCGAGAAGAAGTCATGTGAATGAATTAGAATTGGCCATAAGCGATATTGAGAACGAAATAACAACATATGAATATATATTAACTCAAGACTTTCTATCAAGCACGCAAAGGGATACTATCAACAGTGACTTAAGTATAAAACGAAACAAACTTAAAGAACTTGAGTCAGAAGAAAAAAGAAGCAAGTACAGTAAGAAAAGAACAGGAAGTAGAACTTCAGTTGGTCATAGATGATCTTGCTAATACAATATCTTCGTACGAGTGCATGATAAGTCAGGATTTTCTTGCAGAAGAAGGCAAAAAGTCTGCTTCAGAGACACTGTCTTCCTTGCGAGAAGAAAGAGAAAAGAAACAGAATGAGCTCGAAGACGTACGTTCAACACAAACACAACAAAAAAGGCAAAAAACAAATCCCGATTTAAAATCTGAGAATGCGAATGTTCCTATTCCTAAATTTTTAGATCTCTACGAGAAATTATATATTTCATTACAGCATATAAGGGTAAGTATGGATTAACTCAAAGTGCTCAAAGCTATGTAAAATCTAAGGCGATTATAATGGCAGTGCAGGGCAAATACAAAAAAGCCGTATTTGATACCAATGATAATAAGTATAAATTGGTTGATGGAGCCATACTTTCTCAAGGAGAAGGTAATAAGTATAATGAAGTTATTCAAAAACTTGAAAACAAATTTTCTAAAAAAGAAGATGTAAGTGCTATGATCGAGTTTTTAAAAGAGCCAATCTTTATATAAATCGCATTTGTAAAAAAATCCTCTGAACTTCTAAAAGTCCTGCGAGCCTTTCGCGGGACTTTTCTTTTTCACTAATTTTGGTGTAGCAAAATCGCAATCTATGCTATTATGCTTCTCATTATGGATTTTCATACAAAATAAAGACTGTACTTATGTTTCAAGCGCTTTCTGATAAATTTCAAAGAGTTTTTTCAAAACTTGCAGGATGTAAGAAGCTTACAGAAGATAACATACAAGAAGCGATAAACGAGGTAAGACTTGCTCTGCTCGATGCAGATGTGCAGTATTCAGTTGTAAAAGAATTTGTTAAAAAAGTTAAAGAAAACGCCATTGGACAAGAAGTGTTGAAAGCGGTATCGCCAACGCAACAATTTGTAAAAATTGTCCACGATGAACTCGTTGCTCTCATGGGTCAAGAAGAGGGATTAGATCTTTCTTACAAGCCGACAAAAGTATTATTTTGTGGTTTACAAGGTTCAGGGAAAACGACTTCCGCTGTAAAACTTGCACTTTTTTTAAAAAAGCAAGGGAAAGTAAAAAAGCCTTGCGTCATTGCTTGTGACCTTCAACGACCTGCGGCAGTACAGCAATTAAAAACCTTAGCAGAACAGGCAAACGTAGACTTTTACTCACAAGTTGGTGTTGAAGATCCATTAAAGGTTGCAAAAGGCGCGCTTTCAGAGGGTGTAAAGCAAGGGTGGGATTTATTCATTTTCGATACTGCGGGAAGATTGCACATCGATGAAGCGTTGATGAGTGAATTGAAAGAAATGAAAGAGCTTACTGCTCCCCATGAGGTAATTTTTGTAGCAAATGCCGCAACTGGTCAAGAAGCTTTAAAGACAGCAAGCCGGTTTCACGAGAAGTTGCACCTTACAGGATCGATCATGACAATGCTCGATGGAAGTGCAAGAGGTGGTGCTGCTATTACGATTCGCCATGTGACGGGCGTTCCCTTGAAGTTCGAAGGGGTGGGCGAAAAGATCGATGATTTTCAGCTTTTTAACCCAAATTCAATGGCAGATCGCATCCTTGGGATGGGTGATACGATTAATTTGGTGCGAAAAGCACAAGAGCACATTCAAGAAGAAGACGCTCTTCAGTTAGAGCAAAAGTTGCGAAAAGCAACCTTTTCCTTCGAGGATTATCTGAAGCAGATGCAGATGGTAAAAAAAATGGGGTCATTGAAAAGCCTTTTGGGAATGATTCCAGGGTTTAGCAAGTTAAAAGAGCTCGACCTCGATGAAGGGGAATTTTTTAAAACTGAGGCGATTATCTTGTCGATGACTCCACAAGAGCGACAAGGCGCATGCGAAATGACGATAGGTCGTCGCAAAAGAATTGCCAAAGGAAGCGGTGTAAAAGTCGATGATGTTCATCGGCTCATCAAGTCTTTTACAAACGCAAAAGAATTATTTAAAAATATGCCGAATAAGAAACAAATGGAACAGATGTTTGGAGGAAGTTTATGGCGGTAAGAATTCGTTTACGCCAACAAGGAAATACAAATCATACTATGTATCGATTTGTAGTAACTGATAGTCGCAATCCACGAGATGGAAAATATCTCGAGGCAATTGGGCATTACAATCCTTGCGGAAAAAAGGAAGAAGAACAAATTTCGGTAAAACCTGATCGAGTTCAGTATTGGGTTTCACAAGGTGCTGAAATTTCTGAGAGTGCACGAAGCTTGATTAAGAAAGTTGCGCCTGAAGTTTTGCCGGTTCGTGGAAGAAAAAAGAAAAAAGCATAAATTTTTCATGAAAATCGATATACTTTCACTCTTCCCGGCATACTTCCAGGGGCCGTTTAGCGAAAGTATGATTAAACGAGCGCAAGAAAAAGGATTATGTGAAATAAAGCTCATCGATATTCGAGATTTTTCAAAAGATCGATATCGTAGAGTAGATGATGCACCTTATGGAGGTGGCCCTGGAATGGTAATGATGCCGGAGCCTTTATTTGCAGCTATTCGAGAGTGTAAAACCCCTGACTCGAAAGTGATTTATCTTTCTCCTCAGGGAGAAAAGTTGAATGCAAAAAAGTGCCGCGAGCTTGCAAAAATACGACATCTGGTTTTTGTATGTGGACATTATGAAGGAATTGATGCAAGGGTCATAGAGTCGGAAATCGACGAAGAATTGAGTATCGGCGACTATGTCTTAACGAATGGGTGCCTGGCTGCTTGTGTCGTAGTGGACGCGATATTGCGTTTTGTTCCAGGTGTCTTGGGCGATGCTCAATCCTGCATTGAGGATTCGTTTGAGCGAGGACTTTTTGATTGGCCACAGTACACAAGACCTGAAGAGATTGAAGGGATGAAAGTACCAAAAGTGCTTTTATCTGGAGATCATGAGAAAATCGCCGAATGGCGGCGTAAAGAAGCACAAGCTAATACGAAAAAAAGAAGGCCAGAGCTTTATTACAATTGGGCACAAGACCTTGACGACGAGGATTTAAGAAACGACAATTTAGAGATAAACACTATAGTATTAGGTGTTCGCGATCTAGAAAGCTGTGAGAAATTCTACAAAGATCTCTTTGGAAAAAAGTGTGTTACAAGTGATAGAGATAAAGTCTTTTTGAGATTTGCAAATGTACACATTGTACTTACAAAATCAGTAGAAAAGCGACCTTTAGAAGATGAGCCTTGTGTAAGAGTCGAAATTGAAAAGCTGAGTTTCCATCGAATTATACGTCGTGTAAAAAATGCGATCGCTTTAGAGAAAATGCCTCTTTCGTATTTTATACAAGCGCCTGATGGAATAAAATGGAACATGACTTGTAAAGATTAAAAAATTTTGTTTTAGGAGTAGAGAAATGGGAAAAAATGAACTGATTCGAGAAATCGAAGACGCGCGTCTTAAAAAAGACATTCCCGATTTTCGCATTGGAGACACTATTAAAGTGAATGTGCGAATCATCGAAGAAGGTGGGAAAGAGCGTATTCAGACTTTTAAAGGGACAGTGATTGCAAGAAAAGGGTCCGGATTGTCAGAAACTGTGACGTTGCATCGCATCGCCTATGGCGAAGGTATGGAACGCATATTTTTCCTCCATAGTCCGCTGGTTTCGAGTATTGAGATTGACCGTCGCGGAAAAGTCCGACGCGGTAAATTGTATTATCTTCGCGGAAGAACCGGTAAAGCTGCAAAAATTAAAGACAACTATAAAGTTCAACGCCAGGATCTTCAGCGACAAGCTCTTGCAAAAGCGAAAAGTAAAGAAAAAGCGCAAGTTAGAGAAAATGCTCAAGAAGAAACTGCTGAAATCGTTTCTGAAAATAGCTAATCAGAAGATGCACGACTCTAAAGATTTACTCTTTTACGAAAAACAGCTTTGGAGTCGCGGCTACAAAAATGTCATAGGCGTCGATGAGGCAGGACGTGGTCCTCTTGCCGGTCCTGTACTTGCTTGCGCACTAACTTTTTCCCCAGCTATAAATTTTTCAAAGCTCCCACTTTTCGATGAAATCAACGATAGTAAACAGGTCGAACCAAATATAAGGATTGCTATTTTTGAAAAGCTCTCTGGGCATTCAGAAATACAGTGGGCAACTTCTCTAATTGAAGCAGATGTCATCGATCAAATGAACATACGAAATGCATCTCTTCTTGCAATGAAAAATGCAATTGAAAGTATTCAACGAAAAGAAGTCGTTATAGTCGATGGAAGAGATAAACCCTCCGTAGAATGTGAAGTAATTCCAATCGTAAAAGGCGATGCGAAGTCTAAAACAATCGCGCTTGCTTCAATCTTTGCAAAAGTTTTGCGAGATCGCATCATGGTCGATTATGACAAAGAATATCCGCAATATGGTCTGAAAAATAACAAAGGATATGGGACAAGAGTTCACATCGATGCTATAAAAAAGCATGGCTTAACACCCCTTCATCGCAACACTTTCTGTAAAAATTTCCTTTAAATTTATGTAAAAATATCTTTTCAATGCGTACCTTATTGTACACGAAAAATAAGGTGTACTATGAGAAAACTTTTTTTAGTCGTGCTCTCAGTATTTTCATCATTTCTGACAGCATCATCATATACTCAGTGGACAGAAGATCCTTCAGATCCAATTTACAATCCATTCCCGATTGCACTTCAAGAAGATTACTTTCCATATGTGATTTATGATGCAAATAAATTTAATGGCGATGGAGACGCATTTTTTTACAAAATGTGGGCCAGTGGGGATAATGGAACACTTGCGCTTTCTAATTCGAATGATGGAATTAATTGGACGTTAAAAGGACAAACAAACTTGCCAATAAACTCTACATTTCATGGATGTGTACTTTATGATGTAAACGGCTTTGGAATTGGGGCAAAGCACTATAAGATATGGTACTGGACTGGAGTTGTAGGGACGACAATTGATGTTATACAGTTTTCTGAATCCATGGATGGATTGACATGGGATGCTCCCATCTCAATAACACAAGATGCGACATTTCCACTTGTTAATGGGATAACTCCCGGGTATTTTTATCATCTTTATGGGCCTGGTTTTGTGATGTATAATCCGCAAGCGACCTCGATTCCAGGGCAACCTTACACATTTCCCTACATCATGTTTTATGACACCTCATCAGAAGGATTTGGTCCTGGTACAAGTGTTGAACAAATAGGATTGGCGTTCAGTACTGATGGTCTATTTTGGACTCGTTTTGGAAATGAACCTGTGCTTATCCCATCAGGAAATGCAACAGATTGGGATGGCTCACACATGTTTCGCTCATCATTAATAAAGGTAGATAATGTTTATCACCTCTTTTATTCAGGCTCAAATGACCAGATTCCTGGAGGAGTTCTGTATGCACATGGCCTTGGGACTGCTTCATCCACTGATGGTATAAACTGGACTTTGGATCCGGATAATCCAATTTTTTATTTTGAAGATGGGGTTGCTTGGAGAAATGGAAGAACCTATACGCCTTTTGTTCTTGGGGATTTCTGCGGCCAGGGAAAGGAAAACGTATTTAAAATGTGGTTTACAGGAGGAACGGGAGATGTAGCAGGGGTAGATCAAGGAATTGGTTATGCAACACTTCCGTGCCCGACGCTGCCACCACCTCCTCCAGTTCCTCCTGCACCTCCTCAACAATTTTGTGGCAAAGTAAAAAAAAGACATCACACCGATCATTTTAGAGCGTTGAAATTGTTAACGCGATGGAAGCCATCGCCATCTCAAGACGTTGTTTTGTACAAAATTTTTGCAAATGGAAAACTTGTACAAGAAGTAAAAAGCACTTGTCCTTTAAGATATAAAAAGCATCGTCACACAAGGCAAGTTCATAAAAAATACACTATTACTGCAGTGTCTTCAAGAGGTTTAGAAAGCACTCCGGTAAAGTTGAAAAAATGTAAAAAAGAAAAGAAATAGCAAAAAACGCCTGCTTTATGCAGGCGTTTTGCCTGTTAAAATTGGTAAGTATTCAGCTTTATGTTTTTTATACCAGGAAAGTGCGTTTTCATTTTTTTCGATAGTATCGAAAAATATTCCATATCCTCTTGGGCCACCACGCGTCAATATTACCTTGCTCAGATCGATCCCTTTATTTTGTAGGGCGTGTAAAGCGAGGAACATTTCAAATTTTCCTGGACGATAATGTCCACTGCTATCACCTATGACGAGAACATTTCCTTCATTGTCGAAAGTGATCCTTCCTGCTGATGTTACTGGTTTGTTTGCAAGAAGTGAGCTGTGTCCAATAGATTTTCTTAAAGAGTTTCCGCGTTCTTTATAACCGACGTAGAATTCTCCATCTTTCGAAAGCACAAACATAAGCGTCGTTCGAGGTTTAAAAAGCTTTTCCTTTGGTAAGGTAATCTTTCCATTTTCAAATCGAAGGCGAAGATCTTCTTGTTCTTCTTTTGAAAAAAAACTTACCTTTGGTATCCGCTTGTGTTCTGCATTTACCCACTCAAGGAATTTTCCTCGCCATTTTGAGGAAGGGTTTGAAAGTAGCATTTTTTCAAACTTGATTCTTTCATTATATAAATGATTTCCATAGCGATGCTCAGGATCGAGAAACTCCCAAATATACCTCGTATCGAGCTCTTTTGTGGGAAGCGTATGTTGAAATCCAAGTGTTTGTTCTGAAAGGTACTTTTGTAGTTCGTTATCCTTTGTTTTTTCGATTTGTAAACCTTCTAGCGTTTCAAAATAAAGCTTTTGATATTTGTAACAGACATGTGGAAAAAGATGTGCTTTTTTACAAAATTCCATCTCTTTTTTGATCGATTCGGGATTTTGAATGAAATCCTTTTCAAATATATGTCGTGCCAGATGAACTTCTTTTCTCGTAAACCCACATCGTTCTAGTATCGACAACAAAATGTGATGGTTTAAATTTGGTTGTTCTTTTGGCAAAAGCGTTGCGCTTGCGATATTTTGAAAGGTATAGAGTATTTGAAAAAGAGATTTTGGTTTTGAAATATCTGTGCTGGAAGGAAATGAAATTGACTGTATTTTTTCAATACATTCTTTCCCTTTTTTTTCTATATCTTTTCGAACTAATTCTCCATTTCCATAGAGTTTTCCATCAATAAGGGTTTTCAGTCTTGGCATTTCTTCTATAAAAAGATGTACAAGGTCATCAGTAGAAAGTTCCTTTGTTTGTACGATATAGGAAAGTCTGTCATAACTTCCCTCGCTTTTTGGTTCTGTCCAATGGCTATAATAGACAAAGTCGTTGCAGCCATAAAAATCAAATGGCTTGAGAGTTTTCACTGCTTTTTTCAAATGATGGAACGTTTTTTCATCTTCTAAGTACGTCTTGAGTTTTCGCAAAAGTCGTTTTTTGCATTCTTTTCGAACATATATTTTTTGCACCGACTTTAATGCTATGGGCTCTAAAAAAATAATACGGTTATTGAGTTCTGGATGTTCTAAAGCATGAATAATTTCAAACTGATTTTTTATTTCTTTACTGTCTTGCCCCCGGACGTAAAAGGGGAGAGTATCGATGGTGCCTTCGAGTTTAAAAAGATACAAGGGGAGTCTGTTTTCTGTCTTTTCGAGCAATTTTTTAAGATCATTTTCCGTGTTCGTAAGAAAGAAAAATGACAAATTGTCAGAAATGAGATAGCGCTTTCCATTTTTACATAAGAGTACTTTTGAAAGTTCTTTTTCAGGTAATAGACAGGCAAGATGAGTTGATCCGTGTTTTTTTGCGATTTTTGAAAAAGACGATTTATCCTGAAGAGATTTTTTTAAAAAGGGGAGTTCAAAATAGGCATCGGCATAGTTTTTGCATTCGATGAGTTCTTTTCTATGAAGTGATTTTACATTTCTTTGGTTGTTTTTTATAGCTCCAAACAGAACGCGATATGTGAAGAACTTATGGAGAGTTTTGAAATGGTGACATGCATCGTCGAAAGACTTTTCATCATAGCAAAGAGCATATTTTTGAAAGCAGTGTTGCAAGAATATGCACTTTCTTTTTTTGTTGTATTGAATCGAACCGGAAGAAAATGGTTTGAAGTCCCAAAAAGAGAATTTTTTTTCTATTTCCTGAATATTGTTTTCTTCGTCTTTTGCAATATAGCGAATAGTAAATGAAGCATCGTCTGAGAACTGTACGAATTGCAAAACGCTTGATATTTCATTCAAAGAAAGAGCTGATTCTTCTTTTGGCCATATGCCATTTTCATTTGTACTTATCGTTTCAAAGCGCTTACTCCAATAGGAAATCCAGGGCGTGTTTTGAATGATAAAATGGGATAATTTTTTTTGGTCGATTCGTTTTTTCTTTGAGGGGATAAAAAAAACAGAAGAACATATGACTAAGATGAAAAGAAAAAAAAGTACTAGGTTTTTTATTTTTGGTGCCATTCTGCGATCATATTTTTTTCTGGAAATGATAGCAGTCTTGATAATTTAATATCAATCTTATGTATATATGCATTGAAATTAAACTGTAAAATTATGATAATTTTTCGAAAAAAAGGATATAAAATGGAATTCTCTTCAAAAGAATATAATAATCTTTTTATTTATGAATTTGATGATTTTTCAAATAAACTAGGTGTCATTGTTAATGAGCCAGGGAAATATGGATTAGACGTAAAGGTAAATTTGTTAGAGCTGCCAAACAAAAATAGTGTACCTTGCAGCAATATATTAACTGGAATCGAAACTTTAACATTTAATTGTATTAAATTTAATCAATTCATAAATATTCCCAGAGAAAAATTTGAGTCATTTCTTTCGGCTGCAAAAAAATTTCGAGCGCAAAATACTTTTGAACCTGAACTGATTGACAGATTTAAATGTGTTATCAAAAGACTTAAACTCCTTAAGAATGGAAAATTTTTAGAAGCAGTAATTTTGGATGGACTTCGAGCAGATAGTAAAAAATTTACCAATTATGAACATAATTTAATCGATTTGGTTCTTCATCGAGTTCCCCGAGAAAAGAAAATAGTTAGAAGCTATTTATTAATGAGGATTTGTGAAGGAATTAGTCTTTATCTTCTTCAACAGTTCATTAAGTGTGGTGGTTTTATTAAAAAAGTTGGTAAAGACTTTTATAGAATAGATTGGAATAAAATCCCGAAAATCACTCCAGAACAACTAGCAGTAAGCATTACGCTTGAAAAGGCGATTAACAAAAATTTAAATGAGTTTCATATTGCACTCCAAAGACTTTCTTTGCAAAAAGAACAAATGGAACAAGAAACGAAAAATTTTCTTTCGTTATGGCAATTATATTTTCTCATAATTAGACTCGATCAAATTTCCTGTCATTACAATGATGTTGTTTTTGAAAATCAAGGTGGATACAGTCATTTCAAAAGGGGAGTGACTCTTACAAGCGCAGAGCTTACACCTTTCTTTAAAGAAATATATAATGGAGAAATTGATTTATATTATGACTCGCTTTTTGGCGATATGGACAATGATAAATTAGATATGAAGCTAGAGTATATTTCCAATTCTCTTACACAGCTTTATTCGTATTGTGAGGAATATCTAAAAAACAAACCTGAGCTTGAAAGAACGTATAAAGAATTTTATGATAAGCATGCAAAAATGAAAAAGAATTTCAAGTTCTTAAATTGTGCCAATTACTTTAAGTCATTTAAAAATAGGGAAGCACCAAATTTCGAAAGTTTAATAGCTTCATTGATTCCTTCTATTAGCATGAAAGAGATTGAAGCATTTGTCTTAAATGTAGTTATGCCTAATCTTACTTCATTCATTGTCGATGATGGACAAAAGATACACGCTCAGCTACTTGAGATGACGTTTGGAAAAGATTTTAAAGAGTGTCTTTCTCAAGATGAATTACAAGAATTTCGATCGTTACATAATACTGTACCGGAAAGGCAAGCAAGACAAAAATCAGAAAATGTATTAGTTGAAAAAGAGTTGCAAGATGATACTTCATTCCTACCAAGTCATTTACAAAAGCAACAAAAAAAATCTAAACGGAGAAAAGGAAAAAAAGGGAATAAACCTATACAACAAAATGGAGCTACTCCATCAAAAAAGGAAGAAGTAATACAAACGCTTACAAAAAAAATGAACACTGTCTCTTTACATGAAAAACCCCAAAGAGAGCCTCAAAAAGTAACAACTCATCAAATTAAATCTCATCCCGTCACAGCTGCACAAGTAAAATCTACCACACCGAAGGTTGAAAAAGAAAAGGAAAAAGAAAGAGATTATGTGCCCTCTGTACGACCAACTTCAAATTTTTCTTCAGTTTTTGGGGCATCAAGAAGACAATTTTCTACTGCTAATGCAATATCTATAAACGTTGCAAATCGAATTGCAATGTGGTTTCGAGATCCGCAAAAAGCTCTTTTTGAAAGAGGGCTTACTGAAAAACCTTCATATGTACAAAAGAAAGTAGAAATTTTTAAAACCATGCCTATTGAGTTTGCAGATTGGGCAAGAAAGTATGGCCTCAAAGCCTTGTCAATGAGTAAGTTTAACTCCTCTGAACGAGACTCTTATTATACTATTATTAGTAGAATTGAGCTTGCAGATGGACAATTTTGGGATGGTTTTTATGTAGCTTCCTTTTCAGGAACGAAGAAAAATTTTCTCTATCATCACTCCTTTACAGAAAGACCACATAATGAGTTAATAGCAGAATATGCAGAAAAAAATCATGTCCTTTTAGATGCATCTGATATCGATGAAAAAGAGGCTTCAAGTCAGCGTACGCAAGAAATTGCAAAAAGCATCGAGGGAAGTTTAAACGACGTTGAGCGATTTGAAATAATCCCAGGATTTTTTACAGTCAAAGTATTTGATCGTTTAAAAAAAATAATGTATACTCTTTGTTTTCCTCAGAAAAAATTAGCCTAAAATTGTATTGCAAGTCCAGAGTTTTTTGGATTTGCAATTCTTTAAACTTTCAGCGTTCCAATCCAGCCGAGCTTTGTTCGCAATGTCGAAAAATAATCAAACGATCGCATAGCAACGCGATTAAATTTTCGGTTTGCTGCCGAGATTTTAAAGACATGTCCGCTTTCTAAGCAAAAGCTGGTAATTCCATCGAAAGTGACATCACAAGGAAGGCACCCCTTAGTCAAAAATCGGATGAGAATGTCGTTTTTTGGCATGAGAACGATTGGTTTATTTGAAATGGTATGGGGACATATTGGTGTTATGACTAAAACTTCTAGATCTGGTGCTAGAATTGGGCCGCCTGCTGCAAGCGAGTATGCTGTAGAACCACTTGCAGTAGAGACAATTATTCCATCTGCTGAGAAAGTATTTACATACGTTCCATCGACGTAGATCGCAAGGTCGATAAGGCATGGGTTTTTTCCTCTATGGACGACCATTTCATTGACAGCAAAACACTGTTTTTCATCTTCTGTAGTCCCTGAAAGCATCATTCTGTTCTGAATAGTACATGATCCCGATAGAATTTCTTCCAATGCCAGGTTTAACGACGAGACGGGAATATCTGACAAAAAGCGAA
>JBDHQC010000185.1:0-2912 GCA_039806815.1 Parachlamydiales bacterium | reverse complement strand
AGGGATCGCTTGTTATTGTCTCAATCCTAAGAAACCGCGATTATTTTTTTCAAAGAAAGAAATTGTGGAAACAAGGCTTCTAGAACATGCTTGAGCTAGTCTTACGTTAAACTGGCGTTAACATATCGTATTCGTAGTGGGTTGCAAATGCATTCCCGTTGTCCCAAATTTCTTCTTCTTTAATGAGTAACCCACGAATGTCATACGTATATTTTGTAATGTATCTCAGGGCTTTTTTCATGACCATTCGGCCATTTTCATCCCATTCAAATTCTGTCACTCTTCCGATTGCATCTTTGGAATATTTGATGTGGTCATTTTCGTCGTACTTGAAAGAGAGTTCTGATTGGAGTTCTTTTTGCCCATCGTAGATCCTTTTTTCTTCAACAAGCCCTTTTGAGTTGAAGGAGTTTTCTGTTCTGAGGACGAGTGCTTTCTTTTTGAGTTTAAAGTCGTAAAAGAACTCTTCGATAACTTCGGGTTCTCCAAAACGAGGTGTTTTTTTGCGAGGCTTTATGCGTTTAATCGATCGAATGCGTACATCCGTAAGGTCATTTTTCTTTCTCGAAGATCCATCATCTATAGTGTGTTTAATCAAGACGGCATTATCGTCGTATTTGAAAAACTCGCGACTGAGAATGCGGTTTTTGTTTTTTATGAATTTTGCTTCGAGGAGGTTTGTGCCTTTTTTATATTGGTAAATTGTTTTTAGGCCTGATGGATCTATTTCTTTTAATTTTAGATTGAATTTGTCTTTTGAGTATACTCGACGGATACTAAAGTGATCGCAGGTTGATTTATTCGTAGGATTTCCTTCTTTATCGACGATGAGCTCTCCACCTAGTTGCGTAAAATATCCCCCAATATTTTTCTTTGATGACGTTTTCTATGATCCTTGCAAACCATACATTCAGTTTGCAAAAAAAAGAGAAGCATGTTTTATTGAGCTTACTAGCTGCTTAAGAAACGCTTAGAGCTGGATTATGTAAAGATTTCTTAGCCAAGATTTGTGTTGATTATGTTTTTATTTTGTTAGAAAAATTTTTGGAATTTCGATGGATGTTCCATCACTAAATTCAATTAGATACAACTCTGATGTTAAAGGCTGATTGAAATGTACTGCAGCTTGATCAGAATCAATAGCTCTTATTCCACATATACAGCCTTTTAAACCTGGTTTATAATTTTCTGGAGCGGTTAATTTAACTGTTACAATATCTCCATAATCGAATTCTATTTTATCGTTAACCATGGTGTACCATCATCATTTGTTATTTCAGGAACATGTGCATGCTTTTGCAATGCTCTAGGGTCATTATGTGTAAACGAACTATGGGCACCATCCATTCTTAATCCTGTCGGATTTCCAAACCTGTCTCTCACTTGTAACCATACTCCGTCTTTTGAACCAGTTAGATATTGGCCTGCTCGAACAGGTATAACATTACCTCGTGCATCCACTATCATTACATCACTTGAAATAGAACCTTTAAAAGGATTATTATTTACTTTATCTGCAAGCTCTTTGGTTTTACAACTTTCTATGACTCTAGAATTTTGAAGTCCTTTTAACCCAGTAATAGTAGCTTCGCTCGTTGCAATATTTTTTGCAACTTGTAGATTCCTATATGATTGATAGCTTTGATATCCATATCTACTAATTGCGCATGCAACATTAATTCCAAGTCTTTCAGCAGTATATATAAGAGTATAAATTTGTATTGCTATACCAGCGATAAAACCTGAAGATCGTGCAAGAATCCCTATGCCTTGATCGACAGCATATGCGATTCCTGTAGAATCAGTAATAGGATGGTAAGTTGAGGATTTTAAATCATAAGTAAAAGCTAATCTGACACCAAATGGAACTTCTCTTTCTATTTGTTCCTTGCACCTCTTCAAGAAGGATTTATTTTTCACACCATTTGATTCAAAATTTCTCGAAGATATGTCTTTATGACTATCTGAAGAATGAGATCGATATGGCACATCAGAACTATAACCACTTCTAGAACTAACAAAAGGGTTATATCCATTCATGAATCTTTCGTGTTGAGCCCCTGCATAGCTTGGACCATTGTTGTTAAAATCTCTGTGAAATGCATGATTGCGATTGTCATCGATAAGCCCATAAAGATCAAAACTTGTAATAGGGCAGTTGAGAACGTAAGCATGAAGATTAGGCCCTGCTTTTACACCAAGTGGATCTTGCGTGAGCCAACGGCCAACTGCAGGATCATAGTATCGTCTTCCAAAATACACATAACCACTTTCAGAGTCTGTGCGCTTACTTGAAAACCTCCATGGATTGTCTACATTAGATTGAGAAAGAACATTACCATTATTATCGTAGATCGTTTCCACACCGAATGCAGAGTAACGGTAACTTTCGACGATATTGCCAGTATTGCCATCTAAAAGAACTGTAACATTTCCACGATGATCGTGAAGGGGAACATACAGTGCATCGTTTATTTCAAACGCAACTGAAGCTGCAATTTCAGCACCAAATCCTTCGCCAAGAACGCGGAACTGACAGATGACATTTTCTTCGTTGACCATGCCGATTTCGCGATCATCGATGTACAAATAACGTTCTTCTTTTTCTTGTTGCCATGTTCCATCTACAAAAGTGAATGTTGTCTTTTTCGTACGACGATGGAATGCATCATATGCATACTGTACTTTCACTTTGTTTTCGACTTCGTAACACGTCATCCGATCAAGAGCATCATAGGTATAATGCGTTTCATCTATTGGAGATTTTTTTGTGAGACGATTACCAAATGAATCATACATATATTCATTTTCAGAATCGTGTAATAGTGAATGCAGCGCATTTACCTGATAGTTCCTATCGTCGATCTTTCTTCTGTTATAGAGTGAATCATACGCATAGTCATGTGTCGCAT
>JBDHQC010000040.1:0-12858 GCA_039806815.1 Parachlamydiales bacterium | reverse complement strand
AGTTTTAAGAAACACATTTTAAGATTAAGGAATTATAAAGATCCGTGCAGCGATTTGCCTTTGATGAGAAAAACACTCTTGTATTTATTGAAAATGCCAAAAAGGGGATCTCGTACTATTGTCCAGAATGCAAAGCGACCCTTCGTGCAAAATTTGGCGCTGTTCGCGCACCACATTTTTTTCATCTTCAACAAAGTGACTGTAGACTGAGCCAAAAAAGCATCGAACACATCAAAGTTCAAGAAAAGATTCTTGAGCAATTAGGGCTTTTGCCACAACATATGGAAGTTTTTTTTCCTGGAATTCAGCGCATTGGAGATGTCGTTTTTCCACAAAAAAAGATCATTTTTGAGATTCAATGTTCCAATATTGATCCTAAAGAAGTTTTGCGGCGGATGAAAGATTATAAAAAAGAAGGGCATGAGGTGCTGTGGATCTTACATGACAAATTCTTTAATAAAGTAAAGCTAACGCCTTGTGAAGAAGTACTCCAAAGCCACACTCATTACTACACAAATATCGATCACAAAGGAATTGGCATCTTTTATGATCAACATGAAAAAATGAAGTTCCCAATCCAGATCTCTTCAATTGATAGACTTTGTGAAATAAAGAGAAAAATTAGAGTGCCAAAATGCCTAGAACGACGAGTACAAACATGGAAATTTTATGCAAAAAACGACGCTTTTGACAAGTATTTGCAAGATAAATATGTTCATAAATGCGACTTTTTTGAGATTACCCAAAAAAAAGAATCCCTGTTTTATCTTGTAGTAAAACAAATTTTTATTCGCATACAGGCATTTCTTTTCAAGATTTCAAAGTCATAATTTTTCTAAAATTCCTATCACGCAACTGGAAAAAGGAGGAAGTGGGCAGGCTCCCAAATGACAAGAAAATTGTTCAATTTTTCCATTTTTTGCATGCAGCCCGAAATTAACAAGTTTGTTTTGAAAAGGGAGTACAGATTTTACAGCATTGAGCAATTCCTTTTTTCCAAATAACCCTGAGGAAAACACCTCATGTAAATTCATCATTTTTTTCAAGGCATCACTTGCATATAAGAGTTTTGTCTCGATGCGACAAAAGACAAAACTAGGAACTTCTGTTTGCTGCTCTAAAACGGAAAACAGCCTTCTTTTTTCAACAGCGTATGAATCGATTGAAGGCTCGAAAAAACGAGATGTTTTTCCGCGAAGCTGAGAGCTCTCTGCAAGCTTAGATGCTAAATTCAAAAATTCATCCAATTTTTTAACACTTGGTTTTTCAACCTGCAAGGGAGGCCCTCCGATGCATTGTGGGTTTGAAGTAAAAGAAAAGGTATTTTGGCAATCACTTGAGTATCCTTGAGGTTCTTTTTTCGGTGCACTTTCAAGTTTGAGAACCGTACGAAGCTCGAATTTTACATTTGCAATTTCTGTTTGAAGCTGCAAAATGTGCTCTTCTTTTTCTGCAGCCAAGAGATAGGCTTTTTGTAGTGCTGCTCGTAAATCTTTTGCATCACAAGAAAGTTGTGTCAATTCATTTTCAAATTTTTTCTTTCCGCTTTCGAGCCCTTCTTCTTTCTCAATCCATTCTTTTTTTGCCAAAAGAAAAGCGTTTTCTTTTTGCTCGTATTCTTTTTTAAG
This sequence comes from Parachlamydiales bacterium, assembly GCA_039806815.1. Taxonomy (GTDB): domain Bacteria; phylum Chlamydiota; class Chlamydiia; order Chlamydiales; family FEN-1388; genus JBDHQC01. The sequence goes on along the minus strand of JBDHQC010000040.1, from coordinate 11,230 downwards.
CACCTCGATTTTTTTTTCAAATTCCGAAGCACATTCTTTTTCAAACGATTCCATAGCATCTTTTTGAGACTTTTGAAGAGTCTGGGCTGATTGAAGTTTTTTTACGAGCTCAACCCAGGCTCTTTCATAGGCTTTCAAAGCCAAAAAAAAGAAAAAGCCACATACCGTGAAGATAAAAAGAACTGAAAAATACTCAAAGCGTAGGTGAAAGAGTGTTTCTTTTGAAAAAATGGCAAGAAATGTCAAAGGGGCAAAAAGGCTCAATAGAAAACAGATCGTCGCTTTCGTACTAGAGGGTTTTATACTCATACTTTTATTAAAAATAAAAACTCGTTATGGAATTTAATCTCAATATGTACTATGCTATTTCCTAACGTATTGTTTCAATGAATTTATAAGGATAACAACCTATGGCAAAAGAAGAAAAGAAAGCCGTTAAGCAGAAAAGACCTTCTGCTCAGAAAAGCCTTATCCAAAGTGAAAAAAAACGCGATCAAAACAAGATGTTTCGTTCGCGCTTTAAAACAGCTATTCGACATTTTAAAGAAAGCATTTCGAAGAAAGATCAGGAAAAAATTAAGACGTATCAAGCCCTGCTTTCAAGTCTTGTCGATAAAGGCGTAAATAAAGGCATTTTCAAGAAAAATAAGGCAGCACGTACGAAAGCACGAATGATGGCACGTATACATCAAATTGCCGCTTAACTATTCACGTTCCTCCAAGAGGCATCGAGAGAAATCCCGTGCCTTTTGGGCATACGCGCCTTCTCTATAAATTCTTCTTGCAAAGAAAAGTAAAAAATATGTTAGAAAAAAATCATGAAACGCCTTACATTTTTGCTTTTTTTTCTGGTAATTTGCACACTCGGATACCTGTTTTCCGGTAAATCTAAAGATTTGTCTATTCTCATTCCAATGAGAGATGGATGCGAGCTTCCTTGCGATCTTTATTTTCCAAACAAAACTCCTGGAAAATACCCCTGCATTCTCATTAGAAACCCCCTCGGAAAAATTTGTTCCCATGACGATTGGCTTGAGTTATGCGATGCAGGCTACACCGTTGCAATCCAAGCAACCCGTTCATGCCTTGATACTTCTGGAAAAACCTTTCCCTATCTTTCAGATGGATGGCCGCAAGGAAAAGAAAAACTATCAGATGGTTACGACACAATTCAGTGGCTTGCTACAAGTCCTTATACAAACGGCCAAATTGCAACATTAGGTGCATCTGCAACAGGAATTACACAAGTTCTTTTAGCTCCATCAAATCCACCCTCTTTATGCTGTCAATACATCGAAATGGCACCTGGAAGTTTATACCAATATGCGGTTCACCCAGGAAAGGTTTTTCGCAAAGAACAAGTAGAAAACTGGCTAAAACTCCATGCAAGAAAAAACTCGGTAATCGAAGAAGTTAAAGCAAGAAAACACTATTCAGATTTTTGGAAAAGATTTAATGCACAAGAAAATGCACATAAAGTCGGATGCCCTCAATTTTATCTTACTGGCTGGTATGACATTACATTGCAAGGAACAATCGATGCATACATACAGGCTGTAAATAAATCAGATATATCAATACGAAATAAACATAGGCTCATAGTAGGTCCTTGGTCTCATTCAAGGGCTACAAATAACAAAGTCGGACAATTTGCGCTTGCCCCGAATGGGAATACACCTGACTATCCAATTTCACCTCAAGCCTGGTTTGATCACCATCTCAAAAGAAATAACAACATCGTCGCAAATTGCCCCGAGATTCAATACTATGTGATGGGACCTTTTGGCGAAAATGCTGGCAACATATGGAGATCGTGTTCTGAGTGGCCACCAAAAGGGTTTGTTCGAAAAAAATTCTTTCTCTACCCTGAAAGTAATTCTTTGGAATTAACACAAAATGAAAGTTCAGAATCGTGCACTATCGTTTGCGATCCTAATAACTTAACCCCTACAATCGGTGGAAGAAACCTTTTCTTGCCACAGGGGCCATATGATGTCAAAAGTTTAAAAAACCATCCCGACGTATACACATTTTCTACGGGTGTATTACAAGAAGATAAAGAAGTGACAGGAAGATTATTTGGGCGACTTTTTGTCACCTGCACGGATGGACCTCAACAAATCATGTTGCGCCTTTGCGATCGCTATCCCGATGGAAAATCAGTCATTATAGCAGAAGGTGCAAGCCACATTGAAAAAAATGATCAGAACACGCCAAAAGCCGTCGATGTCGATCTATGGTCGACGAGTTACGTATTTGCAAAGGGACACAAAATTGAACTTTATGTCAGTGCTTCAAACTTTCCTGCATATGACATAGAATTTGATCCAAAAGAAGGAAAGAAAAGCTTTACTCTCTATTTCGGTAAAGAGTTTTCATCTTTTATCGATCTTCCTTGTAAAACTTTTGAAGAATCGACATTTACTGCTTGCACATCTAACTCTAATGAATGAACTTGTTCTCGAATAAATTCTGCTCTCTTTACTGCAGCATCTGTTGGCTCTAGTTTATGCAATAAAAAGAGAAGATGGGCTCGTCTTACCTCAAAGAGAAGATAATTTACTTGTCGAACAGTCATTCCCGTAATCCAACCAAGTTCAATTCCAAGTTTCAAAAAGCTAATGGCAGATAACGCTTCTTGCGTTTCAATGTTAAATGAATATTTTAATATCCCTAGCGCTCTACTGATTTTATCTATAATTAAGCTGTTTTTTTCTTGTTTTACTTTACTGCGCAGATTTTTTTCCTGGATCACTATTCTCAAAATTGAATTGCGAAGAAGTGCAACAATCGATTCTTCGTTAAGTCCTATTGTATATTTGTTTCTGATAAGGAGAATATCTCCAATGAATTCGTCGGGATTTTGATCCATTCCCGTTGCAAGTATTCCTTCTTTTTGCTCGCAAGCTATGAGATCTTTGATATTTGAAAGGTGAATAAGACAAGGAATGTGAAGGTAACTAGAACATATGAGTCCTGTTCCACAATGTAAAGGATCTGAAGTCAGAAAACCAAATTTTGGAGAATATGCAAAATTCAATGACTGAGAAAGCCCTTCTTCAATGCCGACTAAAAAAGCCCAAGTCTTTTCAAGATCTCCTGAACAATCAGTAGATTGGAGTTGGATATGGTCTTTTACATTTAAAACAGAAATAAATTCTCCGGAATCATCTATTACAAAAGCAGTACCTCCTCCTGCATCGGAAAATCCTTCAAAAAATAAAAAATGTTCTACGAGGAACTCTTTTTCTAATGGTTGTAAGTCCGCACTCTGAAGACTTTTAGGATTTTGAAGCTTTTCTTGTTTCAAAAGAGCTTTCAGAATCAAGGAAAGGATATGCTTTTTTCTCTCTGTTTCAAGTTTTTGTGGAAATGGAAATTTTTCTATGTTTCGAATCAGGCGTATTGTCGAACAAAGCCAAATTACATTCTCGTTTATGTCCCATGGATGAACATAGCTTGTCAATGTGTCTTGGTTATTTTGATTGTTGCTTTTTTCCATTCCCTTCCTCAGTCAAGGCTTTGATTTGATCGCGAAGCCATGCGGCTTGTTCGTAGTCTTCTCTTCCTAAAGTTTCGCCGAGTGCTTGGTGCAATGCCAATAACTTTAACGCAGGATTGATCTGGAGGGGCACGCCAGGCATTCTCCCAAGATGAAGAGTATCCATTGGTTTTAACCCTTCTGTTTTTTGGGGAAATCGCTCCGAACTAATGAGTTCTGAGGTGATCAATTCGTTGAAAACATCGTAGCAATTGGAGCAGCCAAGTAAAGCGCCCATCTTTATTTCATTTGCATTTGTACCGCAAACAGCACAACAAAGTCCTGCTTCAATTGAGCTTTGAGGTTGGAGTTCGTGAGGAATTTTATAGAGCTTTTGCCGCAAAATTGGGCAATCTGCGCACATTCCGATGCGATAAATAGTCTTTCCCACGATTTCAGTATAAATTAAAGAGATTTGCTTGCGACATTCAGAACATTCTATGTGTCGCTCGACATTGCTTTCGGGTTCCATAAACACTCGTATGCATTTTTTTCGTTATAGCAAATGTCGATTGTATTTTTCAATCGGTGATTGAAAGATGGTTGTGCTCGAAAAATTTCTGCATGAATGGAGGAGGTTCTACTGTAAATGTCACGAGTTTTTTTGTTCGGGGATGGACAAAAGAAAGCTTTTTTGCATGCAAGGCAATATGGAGAAATTTTCTACTCGATCCATATTTTGCATCGCCTAAGATTGGGTGACCAAAAAATGAAGCCTGAACGCGGATTTGATTTTTCTTTCCCGTTTCTAGATGTACTTTCAGAACTGAAAAATCTTTTCCGTGACCTACAATTTCATAGTGAGTTTTTGCTTTTACACCATGTGCAGGATCAAGCGATGCATGAACGCGATAAGAAGAATCTTCTGTGAGATTGCATTCCCAGGTCCCCTTTTTTTCTATAATCCCCTCGACGATTGCAAGGTATTCTCTTGAAACAAGGCGCATTTTTAACTCTTCTTTCAAAAATGCGTATGCTTTTTCATTGAGTGCAAATACGATGACACCGGACGTTTCTTGATCAAGGCGATGAATGACATAGACTTTATTCTTATATCGTTCTTTTAAAAACCCATGTACACAGCTTTTTTTTTCAAAATTCGTGGAAACTGATAACATTCCAGATGGCTTATTGACGATGACAATGTCTTTATCCTCATAAAGAATATCCAGGGTATCGCTTTTTGGTTTACGCATGCCCAAACGAACAGTTTGACCTGTACAGACTATGTCTTTTTGATCTGTCCTTACCTCGTTATCGACACAGATTCTGCCTTCTTTTATCCACGATCGAATTGTGGTTTTACTTGAATCTGGACTCAAAACTTGTACTGCATCGAAAAGAGAAAGAGGTTTTTCAATAATTATTTTCATTTGACTACTACATAAGTTTTTAGTTTTGAAATTATAACACAAAATTTGGTATAAAATGAATCAAATATAAAGGTTTTTTATATGCCATACATCGAAAACATCGAAGCACTTGAAATACTCGACTCAAGAGGAAATCCAACGATACTTACTATTGTCACGCTCGATTGTGGCATCAAGGCAAAATTTTCAGTTCCATCGGGAGCATCTAAAGGTGAAAATGAAGCAATAGAACTCCGCGATGAGGATAAAAAAAGATACTCGGGAAAAGGCGTTAAAAAAGCTTGTGCCATTGTAAATACGAAGATTTTCCCATTTTTGAAGGGAATGTGCGCACTTGACCAAATTGCAATAGATACAAAAATGATTGAGCACGATGGCACACCTAACAAATCGAAATTCGGTGCAAATGCAATTTTATCAGTGTCCTGTGCCTGTGCAAAAGCTGCATCATTGTATTTAAAACTTCCGCTTTATAAATATCTTGGAGGTTCTTTTGCTCGCGTTCTTCCCTGTCCCATGATGAATATCATCAATGGCGGCGTGCACGCCGATAATAGCCTTGATTTTCAAGAATTTATGATACGACCAAAGGGAGCTCCTACTTTTTCTGAAGCACTTCGTTGGGGCGCTGAAGTATATCATACCTTAAAAGGAATTCTCAAAGCAGAAGGACATATTACGTCTGTTGGGGATGAAGGTGGATTTGCTCCTAATTTGCGCTCCCACGAAGAAGCCCTAGATCTTATCTGCAAGGCAATTGAAAAGGCAGGATTTAAATTGAAAAAAGATATAAGTCTTGCCATCGACTGTGCAGCAACTGAGCTTTACGATAAAAAAACAGGATATACAGAAATTAAGAAAAAGGCATTAAAACAAAACTTTAAAACGCGCACATCAGAAGAACAAGTTTTGTATCTTGAAAAACTCATTAAAACCTATCCAATCGATTCGATCGAAGATGGAATGGCAGAAAACGATTGGAAAGGATGGGCTCTTTTGACAAAAGCACTTGGGCTAAAAGTACAACTTATTGGCGATGATATTTTTGTTACAAACCCCAAGTTTTTACAAAGAGGAATAAAAGAACATTGTGCAAATAGCATCTTGATCAAGATTAACCAGATTGGAACACTAACAGAGACTATCGAGACAATGCACTTTGCTTCTCGAAATGGATATTCCTGTATTATATCCCATCGATCTGGAGAAACAGAAGATTCTATTATTTCTGACATTGCAGTTGCATTAGGATGTGGCCAGATTAAAACGGGAGCTCCCTGTCGATCTGACAGAGTTGCAAAATACAATCGCCTTTTAGTTATCGAGCACGATCTAAAAACTACTGCACAATATATCGACGGCAACAAATTTTCTTAAGGTTTTAAAGGAGTGCAAATAGTATATTCTACTTCGTCATTTACGATATATTTCGTTACATACGCCCCAATTTCCACGACGATTTTATCTTTAGATTTTTGAACTGACAAAGGCATATCACTCTCATCGTCTTCCTGATAAAGCTCTTGTTCTATTGCATTTTGCAATTCACTAATTTTTTCTTTCTGATATGAATCAACAACATAATTAAATGTTTGTTTCGTAAAGCAATGATGGTAAAGTTCGAAAGTTTCCTTATCAAAACATTCAGTAAAGATCCCTTGGATCACGAGATCTTGGATTTTGATCTGACCTACAAGACAAAAATGGCGATTATATTTTTTTGTTCTTTTCGAATACCACTCAGTTTCAAGACCGTGTGTTAAAACTTTTTCCGTAATCGCAAAAGGATACGAATGAAAAAGAGAAAGTATCTTTTTATCTTCTGATGAAAGTAATTTATTACGAGGAAATGTCCACGCTTTTGGCGTCGGGAGAAACCAATCCAAGACTCGTTTATGAACTTTAAATTGATTGTGGAAAGTAAGCTCACTTTTAAGATTTACAGTTACCTTTTTTACGCGGCAAGCACTAATTGGCTTTATCTTTTCTTTTTGCTCAACCTCAGGCTCTTTTCCTTGTTCGCAGGAATTTTTGCGATGTCCTCTATGTCTCGACCTTCTTTTCTTGGGACTTTGTCGTACAGGTTTTTGAATATGCATTTTCTTTATATCAGAAGATAAATCATCGATTGAACTATCCAATGTATGTGCAAATTCTTCGATAAAATCGGGAAAAACGGTAAGATATCCTTCCTTTTCTTTTTGAATCAAAGGCATTTTATCAAGGCCCCTATGAGAAAATTCTGTAATTTTTTTGAACAAAGAAGACTCAGGGGCTTGCGTTAATTCATCAAGACGCAGGAAAATCTCATTTTGCAAAAACTCATCAATTTCTTTCATACTTATTGGGCATATTTTGAGTTGTGCATATTCTTTTGGAGAAAGAATCAAACCTTCTATGAGACGATAGGGTTGTGTATATGCAAATTCAATTTTTTTTCCTTCAAATAGTTCCCAATAATATTTTTTATACAAAGCATCTGATACTTTTATATCTTTTAGATATCCCACGATATCCTTATTGAAAAGATCAAGCGATTCCGATGCATTTGTAAGATTTTTAAATCCGTCTTCGGCCCCCTCATTGTAATTTCTTTGAAAGCAACTCGTAAGGCATTTTGAATAGGGAGTAATTTTATGAGTTTTACATACGGTAAACATCCCATCAAATCTTTGAAATCGCAGATGAAAAAAATGGTAAATCCGATTTGCGATCAATGCAAGACGATAAAGTTGCCATATCTGTAGTACTCCTTTCATTTTAATAGAAAATGTTTTTTTAGATTTTGTAAGGAATAAAAGAAGATCTGCAAAAGCACCCTGGTCACCAGAAGAAAAAGCTCGAGAGATTGCAATCGTCATTGCAAGTTCTTCAATTAAATTAGGACAAACGATTTTCCAATCCATTTCTTTTAAATCGATGAGTTGATTGCGTTGTAATGAATCTTCATCGATTCCCAATATACGCAAAGAAATTTTAAGGTAGATAATTCTTGAAACATGTGCAATCTGCATACATCGAAGCGTGTAGCGTTCTGTACCTAGATTATTAAGAATGATCTCTTTTGTATGAGGATCTTGAAAAGCGGGATCATCTGAACTAATAGAAGGGAAAGCTTCTGAATTCTTAAACTGTCCTACGATTCGCCTTAAGATATCATTTAATGATTTTGCCAAAATAACTTCAGAGGAAAACCCATTTAAAGCAAAGAATCTATTGACTAATGCTACTGTATCTTCCCACTTTTCTAAAGAAACGAGATTTGTTTTATCCTCACGGACAATCGCTTCTAGAAAAGTAAATAAATGCAAGATAATGTTAATGCATATAGCTTCGGTTTGGCAAGGTCGTAAAACAAGCTTGAAATTTTCATCTATAGTATATACCTCGGGCAAATCACAGACTTTTCCCAATAAAACGAGAAAATTTGTTAAATTTTTAATATCCTCATCATGGTACTGTATGACATTGTAGATGTTTCTATAAGGATAAGTTTGAAGACATTCCATAATATTCCCATCAATAAATTAATTCGAATTGAAAAAAATTATATTCATTTTTTGATATAATAAAAGTAAGAAGAGTTTTACTTCCAGAACGTCACTTAGTAATAAGGACTTACATATGGATGAATCTGTAATTGCACTTTTTGGAGAAGCTCAAAAAGGAGAGTTATTAAAAGGTTATTATTGTGAAAAACTCGATCAGCTTTTCGAATATTTTGGCCAACCTCCTCCTGAAACTCAAGGCCTTTATTTTGCCGTTCGAACACTCCTTTTTCGCCATTCACTGTTGTATTTCAGAGTAAGTCAGGAAGGATTTTCTGAAAATGATTACGTCTCATGTTTTGACGTATTGAATTCTTCGTTAGAAGATCACTTTCATTTACAAGCTTTGTTTTTGCCTGGCGTCGGCTCTCAAAAACTGATTGACAAGGGGGCTTTGCTTTGTAAATGCCATAAAAGCCTTTTCATCATAAATGAACAAGACTTTTATGACTATCTTACGGATCGTTAATGCCCTTATTTTTCTAAAGTCGCAGCTACGTACTCAGTAAGACCTACTTGAGATGCCTTCATTCCCTTTTTTCCTTCGGACCAATTTGCAGGGCAAACTTCGCCATGTTTTTCAAAGAAAATAAGAGCATCGAGCATACGCAAAGCTTCTTCGACAGAACGACCGAGTGGTAAATCATTTACGAGAAGGTGGCGTATTACTCCGCTTTTATCTATGAGGAAAAGGCCTCGGAATGCAATACCCTGGCTTTCGTCCAATACACCAAAATCTCTTGCAATTGATTTTGTAAGATCAGAAACGATTGGATAGCTTACCCCTTCAATTCCTCCTTCCTTGCGAGAAACATTTTGCCATGCAAGGTGAGAAAAGCTCGAATCGACAGAGCAGCCGACGACTTTGGCATTGCGCTTTTCAAAGTCTTGAATTCTTTCTTCAAATGCATGAAGTTCAGTTGGGCATACGAAGGTAAAATCAAGAGGATAGAAAAAGAAAACGACGTAATTTCCCAAATATTGATTTAAGGAAAAATCATTGACGATATTTTTTTTCACAACTGCCTGTGATTTAAATTCAGGCGCTTTTTTTCCTACTAAAAATGCCATATATATACTCCTTAAAATTTATTATCCAAAATAAGCCTTTGCATCCTTCAAAAAACCCTCATCCCCAACCGTAGTTGAACCTCCATGTCCCGGATAAATTTTTGTATTTTTTGGTAGATTTTTCAATTTTTCTAAAGATTTCCACATTCTTTCAGGTTCGGAAGTAGGAAGTGACAAGCTACCTATTGATCCTTTAAATAAGGTATCACCACTAATGAGAAGGGATGCTTTTTCACAATAAAAGCAGCACGCTCCAGGAGAATGCCCCGGGGTATGAATGACTTTAAATATAACACTACCAAGTGCAATTTCATCATCATCTTGTATGAGTTTTGTAGGTTTTACCCCTTTTATTTCGACCCAATACGGTATTCCATCACTTCCTGGATTTTCAACGTTTTGCACATCTTCTTTATGAACCAAAATAGGTATTGGATACATCTTTTGTAATTTGAAAAGATCACCTATGTGATCCCAATGAGAATGAGTAAGTAATATAAGATCTGGTTCTAATTTATTTTCTAAAACAATTCTTTGAATTTCATCAAAACTTCCCAAAGCAGGGTCGATTATGGCGCATTTTTTTGACTCTGAATCAAAAATCACATATGCATTGGTCTTTAAGGGTCCCGAACAAATGCAAAAGATTTTGAGCTCATTATCCATAAAAAACCCTTCATTTTGAAAAATTATAACAAATTTATCCAAAACAAACCAAGATGTAAAGCTGTTTTACATCTGTAAACTCCGCTCTTGAATAAGAAATGGACATTGTTCATAATTATGAACACAAGAGGATGATAATAAAATGGATGAAAAAAGAAAATTAAAACGCCAGGAACAAACAAAAAATGAGATTTTACAGGCTGCCCAAGAAATATTAAAAACCTCTACTGTTCATGATTTGACAATGCGTGCGATAGCAAAGCGCATTTCGATTAGCGGGGCAAACTTATACAATTACTATAGAAATAAGGATGAGATACTCTGCGATCTGTACAAAGCGACCTGTAAAGTATTTTTACAAAAAATGAAGGAATACCCTTTCGATGGAAATGACCCGATCAAGTCTTTTGTCGACTTATGTTGCTTTATGTGCAAATTTCGCATTGAAAATACGAAAATCTATAGAGAAATATCATTGCAAAAACCTTTTGAAAAAACGCCTGATGAACTGTTGGCTATACGTGAATATTTCAAAGAAAGAATTGAAAAACTGGGGCTTAAAACGAGCACAGAGTCAATAAATAATATCATACTTGCTCTTGCAGAAGGCGTTGCAAGTCTTGTAACAAGTAGCTTTTCTCAAGAAAAATTAGACTCTGGGTTGAAGATTATGAAAGAGGGCGTTCAAGTTCTTTTAAAAGGATTGAAATAAATTTATGTAAAAATATGAATGGTTTAAGTTTTGTAACAGTTGAGTGGTTAGAGACGCAAGAAATAACGATTGCTGATTTGATAAATAAAGTAAGTGATAGTCAAAAGCTTAGAGATTTGTCTGAAAAATTTAAAACACTTACTAATAGCGTTATTAATGAAAAAAAATCACATGCCGTTTCTGATTTCTTTTTCGAAAACGGCGTTGTTGAAAAAGTCTGACGCTTAAAAGAATTGAGAGATTGAAAGCAGAATCAAAAAGTTTTTAGTGAATAAAAAAGAAAACATGTAGGCTCTTTAGTTCTGATAAAAAAGGCACC
>JBDHQC010000184.1:0-2943 GCA_039806815.1 Parachlamydiales bacterium | reverse complement strand
TCCAATTCCAACAACAAATCATGATTTTCATGAACATCACGTTGCTTACAGCAAGCTAATAAAAAATTTGAAACCATGAGTGCATTTTCGATTGAATGTCCTATTTAATGAAGAATGAATTTCATAATATTTATTAATTAAAATATTTTGTTTATTTTATTTTATTTTATTTTATTTTATTTTATTTACGTATTTAATATAATTTCATTGACACACACAAAATCACAAACCTCCTTTTTGCCAAAGAATAAAGGCTAAAGAATCCCAATTAGGCTTCGTATAGTTACAAACAGTGTAAAAAAGGAGCATAGAAAACAATTGGACAGAATAATCATTGATAGATTTTTGTTTTAATTTCTAATATCATGTCACTCATCGAAAACCAGCCCTTTTTATCAGATATCCATTGAGCTGCCAAAAGCGCCCCTTTTGCAAATCCATCCCGTGTCTTTGCAGTGTGGGTCAACGTGATGGTATCTATTTCTGAATCAAATAAAACTTCGTGAGTTCCTGGCAATTTCCCACAACGCACACTTGAGATTGGAAGATATTTCCTGCATTCTTTTGCAAGTTCTTGCATGTGAAGAGCAGTTCCGGATGGAGCATCTTTTTTTTCTGCATGATGCATTTCAATGAGCGCAGCATCGTACTGTGGAAAATTTGTAAAAAGGGAAAATGCTTCTTGAAAAAGTAAGCAAAAGAGCTGCACGCCTAAAGAAAAGTTTGGCGATTGAATAACTGCTCCATCATTATCAAGACAAAGTTCTCGAGCCCAAGGCATTTTCTCATTCCATCCTGTGATCCCAATGACCATTGGCTTTTTGTGAATGGAAAGAAACTGTATGCGTTCAATAATTCTATCTGATGATGAAAAATCGATAACGAGATCGTAAGAATTTCTTGGAACGAGCTCCAGGGCAACGAAGCACGGAACACCTGTTGGACGATTTTCTTTTTTATCAAAACTTCGATCGACAATTGCAGCAATTTCGAATTGAAATGAAGGTGCAAATTTTGCAATTAATGAACCCATTTTTCCAAAGCCCAAAACGACGATTCTCATGATTTTTTCCTATTTGAAAAGGTCACTTTTGATTCTCTCATGGTAGTTTCCCAAAGCTGATCGAGTTTTCTTTGCATAGAAAAACTCATATCGGAAATGCAACAAAATGTCTCGTCATTTTGTGTAAAAGCAGCTCGAGTCCAGTTAGCAGAACCTGTAAAGAGATGTTCATTGTCGATGATCATAAGTTTGTGGTGCAGTAATCCGTTGCGATCTGAAATATATACCGGGACGCCACTTTTTTTCAGCCTTTGAAATACATGAGAACTCGTGTTTTTACAAGAATCTTCGTCAATGACGATTTGTACATCGAGTCCCCGATTATGAGCATCGATCAGATTTTGGCAAATTTGGGGGTGTGTAAAGGTGAAAATAGCGCAGCGGATAGATTTTTTTGCTTCTTTCATTTTCTTGAGCATAAGGTCTAAGGGTTCTGAATTTGAAGGTAAAAACCAAAACTTAAAATTTTCTTCGCACATTTTTGTATAAAAGGGAAGGAGGCGATTATTTTTTCTTTCCTCCATGGCAATAATTTTATCTTCGACAAATTCGGCAAATGACTTTGAATGTATGCCAATCATGAGATTTGCATAGGAGTTCAACGACTCTTTCGTAAAATTCGAAGATCCAAACCAAATCGTTTCTGAATCGACAACGATTATTTTCATGTGCATGAGGCCCTTTTGTCTTCTTGGCGTTAACGATACGAGACTTCCAAGCTTAAAAGCAACGTTTTGCGTTGCTACTGCATCGTGAACGATGGCAATTTTTACACCTTCGTTTGCTTTTTGTCTTAACAAGAACAGAATATCGTCATCGGATAATGAATATATGGCAATGGAGATCGATGATTTTGCAGATTTGATGATTTCTGTAAGGGTGAGTTTCAGATTGTCGTTTGCTTGATTCGAATAAAGAACGCACGGGTCGTTTTGTTTTGGAACTTCGACCCTATTTTCAGTAAGTGATTCGTGAAGGATGATGGTATAGGTGATCAAAAAAAGAAGCGCTATTAATGAAAAAATGCGCTTTTTTATAAATGAGCTCGTCGTTGGAACGGAAGATTTTTTCTTTTTTACTTTTCTCAATTCGAAAAATACTCCTCCCAATGTGCATCGACGTATTCTTTTACTTCTTGAGAAGGTACAAGCTCTTTTGGGTATTGAGGCTTCATTCTTGCATCAATGAGTATCGGAAATGAATAGCTGATATGATGTCCTGATAGTGTTTTTTTCGAATAGATATCGCTTGCAGGATCAAAGCGAGTAAATGTCGTCCAAAGAAATTCAAGCTGAGATTCTACCGTTTTTTTGGCATCATCTGTAAGTATCACTAAGGGATACTGCTGAAAATCTGCATGTTCTAGAAGAAAATCAAGGGATTGATTTTTTTCGTATTTCAGCCCATCGATAACTAAACACCCGGGGCAAAAGAGTTCGACATTTTTAATGCAGGACAAAAGAGTTCCGGTAAAGGATTGCAAAAGGTCTCTTTTTTTCTTCCCCATGGCAAAAAATACAACCTTAGATCCTCTATTTAACTTTGGCCCTGAGTAATCGAGTGTATCTTGAGAAGTCTTTGTAAATATCTTAAGATCACACTCGGGTCTAAAAGTAGAAAGCGTCGTTTCAATCAGTTCTTTTGCATTTCGAATATCGATGTCCTGATCTGTGAGAAATAGAACTTTTGTAAGGGATAATTGTCCTTCTCCAAGAATGCGAAACGCAGCTGCCAACGCCTCTTTTTCGTACCGTTCGCGGATTTTTGCCGAAGCAATGCAATGAAAGCCAGCTTCAGAAAACGTATGGAGATCTCGAACTTGTGGCATTACGATCGGAAATAAGGGAGATAAAAGCTTTTGAAGGTAATTTCCAATGTAC